>CAYGQU010000037.1:0-12031 GCA_964352045.1 uncultured Planctomycetaceae bacterium | reverse complement strand
AGATGGCGACGTCGATGCCAATGACTATGCGGTCTGGATCTCAAGCTATGGTTCGAGCGGAATGGGGCTCGATGCTGACGGTAATTCCGACGGTTTTATAGACGCAGCAGACTACACTATCTGGCGTGACAATCTTTCTGTCACCCTTGCTGGTGACTACGACGGAGATGGCGACGTTGATCTCGATGACTACGCGGTTTGGACTTCAAGCTATGGACAAATTGGCATAGGATTAGGAGCTGACGGTAATGGAGATGGCACGGTTGATGCGGCGGACTATACGATTTGGCGTGATAATTTAACCGCACCAAATGCCACATCATCAGCCCAAGCAGTTCCTGAACCGATTACCTTGCTAACCATAGTGTGGGGCCTAGTCATCTTGGCGTTTGGTAACCGATCCTCTTTACGCTCTTAAAAGGCGATACTTTGTACCGCAATATTATTTATCGGCTCTATGTCCTCAAGTCGATTCTAGTTCTATTGGCCTTTTGCTTAGTTATAGAACATGATCTAACGGCCAATGAGCCCGAAGAACCCAAGCCAACTTTCAGTCACCGTTTAGGTTTACCACCTCGTTCCGAAAGATCTCCAGAGGAACGCAAAGCCTACTTTCAAAAAATTCGAGATTGGTACGAGCGAGATCCAAGCGAGTGGCCATCGCCGACGCTTGATGAAGGGATTGAGTATAAGGAATTAGCCCCTATCTCTAGTTTGACTCCAAGCCCTGATTATAAATCGGACAAGCGAAAGGAAACACTTGGCAAGCAACTTTTCTTTGATCCCCGGCTATCGGGTAGTGGCCAAATTGCTTGCGCTTCCTGCCACGACCCTGATCTTGGCTGGAGCGATGGCCGAACGACTTCGTTTGGTCACAATCGACGTCAACTAAAACGAAACGCGCCTTCAATAGAAAATATCGTGTTTCGTAAATCACTCTTTTGGGATGGACGAGCACCTAGCATCGAACAACAAGCACGGGATGTTCTTGCTAATTCTGACGAGATGCATGCTGCTGATGATGTCCTTGTCGAGAATTTAACCTCGATTCCTGAATACGTTGAATCGTTTCGTGAAATTTTTGGCATTGAAAAACCAGCCCCCGAACAGGTTGCCTTAGCACTCGCAGCATTCGAGCGCACCGTTATTAGTAGTACTACCCGGTTTGATCGTTTTTACACAGGCAAACATAACGTGATAACCGACCAAGAACTTTCTGGCCTGCACCTTTTCCGAACGGAAGCAAGGTGCTTAAACTGCCACAACGGTCCTCTCTTTAGCGACGATAAATTCCACAACATTGGCTTAAGTCAGTATGGCCGACGCCACGAAGATTTGGGCCGTTATGAAATAACTGGCGACCCAATTGACGTAGGCGCTTTTCGTACGCCCATGTTAAGAAACGTGACAAAAACGGGACCTTACATGCATAGTGGTCTATTTGAACTTGAAGAAGTACTCAGGCTCTATAATGCAGGCATGCCCAATGATCGGCCCAGGGTCGGAAATCCGGCACCGATGCCTATCAAGTCGCCTCTGATAAAACCTTTAGGCTTAAATGATCAAGACATGGCAGATGTTGCCGCCTTTCTAAAAACGCTCGATGGCTCACGAGGTCGTATATTTCCGCCAAAACTTCCTCAAGGCCTTCAATAAAACCATTATCGCTTGTAATGTCGTCATGTTTAGATGCAATTCGATCTTGTTTACGATCTGAGTCAGAACTATGATCGAACCCACATGAATTCCATCGCTTACCAACCAATCGTTAGAGTATTGCTGGTTATTGCCAGCATTCACATGCTAGGCGCATGCCCTTGCGGCTGCTTGGAAGAGAATGGTTGGTATCAGACGGCAATTGCTTTTCTCACTAGTGAAAATTCAGCTAGCGATCGCAGCCTAGCGATAGGCAACAACTTAGCAACAGCCAATGCCTATGAAGTATCGGAAGCTGATTGCGATGAGGAACAGGCCTCTTTTATTACCAGGGAATCAAATCGTAGATTTCAAACGATGCTGACACTTGCTGCCTCGGCACAAAGCTCTACAACCACTGGTAATTTGCAACATCTCGATGCTTTGAATAGCGATTCTTACACCCGAATGATCGCTGCTTGGAATGAAAGCGGCAGTCTAGTGCTGCGCGCACGCTCATCAATCTTACGCCTATAAATTGGTTTTCATGAGATGCTTATCAGCGTTAATTGCTGATAAGCATTTGACCTGAGCGTTGGCTAACTCCAGCCGTTATCTCACTCGGTGATAACTGGTCGTTACTCAAGCATCATTCTTAAAAAACTCTCGTTTGATGTTGTCTGTCATCTACACGAAATTCCTTAATTATCTTTTTGTGATCTCACCAAGTGAGCATCTGATATGAAAATAAACCAAATTGTCGGTATTATCCTAGTAGCCCTTGCGATTTTGGCGTTTTACTTTTCCATGAAAATTCTGCCGAAAGAAATGACAGATGACTTTCCAATCGAGGCAACACAAGGGGACGAAGACACGATAATTCGGCTGCATGATGCGGAGCTTGCTGCTGCCGGCATAACGATTGAAAAAGCATCGGTCAATAAATTACGCTCTATCCGCACACTTCCAGGGAGAATTGTTTATGACCAGACAAAGCATGTTGCGGTTCGGGCTGCGGCCGACGGGGTAATTGAATCGCTGGCAGTGCAACCAGGAGATTCTGTCGAGATGGGGCAATTGCTCGGCATCTTACGTTGTCCGGCAGTTGGAATGGCACGAAGTGAACTAATGTCTCGCGAGTCAGCGTTCGCGATTGCTGAGAAAGAGCACAGTTGGCGCTCGGATATTTATAGCGGTGTTTCTTCCATAGTCGACCTAATCCTTCAGGGCGTCTCGGTTTCAGTAATTGAACAGCAAATTGGGCAGCAACGTTTGGGACAATACCGTGCATCTCTGTTAAATGCCTACAGCCAGAAAATCAAAGCCGAAAATCTTGTTCGAGCCGCCGAACAAATGAGTGGAACGGGTGTTCTGAGCGGACGTGTTGAAGCAGAACGTAAAAATGTTTACTTGCAAAATTCAGCAAGTCTTGATGCCTTAATTGAACAGTCTCTTTTTGAATCGCAACAGTCTTATAAAGAAACTTTGGCAGCGGTTGAATCAGCCAAACGACGTGTCGATGTAGCTCGGCAAGAACTTCTGACCTTGATGGGAATTACAGCAGATAAAAACAAAAGACGGAACCTAATTCCCGAAGGGACCGATCTTTCTCGTCTCGAAGTTTGTTCTCCGATAGCAGGTACCATCGAAACACGCGAATACTCGGCTACTGAGCGAATCACAGCCGGAGATGAACTATTCGTGGTGGCTGACACGAAACATCTATGGGTAGAGGCCGATATTCGTGGTGGTGATTGGGCAACCTTACAAATATCCGAGGGAGATACAGTTCAGGTAACCACGCCTGCGACTGGCGATTTGGCCTTGCCAGCGATCGTACGCTATCTCGGCCGTCAAGTAGATCCCTTCTCGGGCTCGGTACCGCTGGTTGCTGAACTTAGCAACACCGAGGGAATTTTGCGACCAGGTCTTTTCGCAAGAATCGAAGCCCCAACATCAGCCGAATCGGAAGTCTTAGTCATTCCTGAATCGGCGATTGTTGATGTCAACGGCAAAGCAACGATCTATCTTCCTGAGCAAGAGGGATTCCGTCCCGTTGAAGTGAAACAGGGGAGACGATTTGGTAATCAAATCGAAATTCTTGCACCCTTAAAAGAAGAACAACCTGTTGTCGTGACTGGCGCTTTCTTTTTGAAAAGCGAACAACTCCTCGAAGGGGAGGAATAATAGCATGCTTAAACAACTAATTGAATTTTCGTTGAACAATCGCATGCTGGTAATTGTAGTAACACTGCTGGTTGCTGCTGTAGGGGTTCGTAGCGCACTTCGGCTTCCCATTGATGCCGTACCAGATCTTACTAACACACAAGTTACTATTATCACCAACGCAGGCTCCTTGCCTCCGGTTGAAGTTGAACGCCAAGTGACCTATCCCATTGAATGGGCCATGGGAGGATTGGCCAATGTTGATGAGGTACGTAGTGTATCCAAGTTTGGACTTTCGGTAATTACGATTGTCTTTAACGAAGGAACAGATATCTACTTTGCCACGCAGCAGGTTAGCCAAAGGCTTACTCAAGCAGCTACGCAAATCCCCGCAGGATACGGGCCACCCGAATTAGGCCCAATGACGACCGCCCTAGGAGAAATCTTGCAATTCGAGCTGCAAAGCGATTCACGCTCACCTATGGAGTTGCGTACTATTCTCGACTGGGATATTTCGCCACGACTTCGTGAAGTCGAGGGCGTAACCGAAGTCAACACCATGGGGGGATTCTTCAAGACATTTGAAATACGTCCCGATGCTGATCGTCTCAATGCCTATGATCTTACATTGCGTGAACTTTACGACCGGATTGAAGCGAGTAACGCCAGTGCAGGTGGAGGTTACGTTGTACACCATGATGAACAACGGTTCATTCGAGGAGAGGCTCTTCTTAAAGGAACCAATGACCTCCGCAGCATCGTTCTCCGCAGAAGCCAAAAAGGAGCCCCTCTACTGCTTTCCGATGTAGCCGAAGTCACAATTGCGCCCATGGCGCGTCAGGGCGCTGTTAGCCGCGACGGTCGTGGTGAAGTCGTCACCGGCATGGTCATGATGCGAATCGGTGAAAACTCTCGGACCGTCGTATCTCGCGTTAAAGAGCGTATCAAAGAAGTTGAAGAGACGCTTCCTGACGATGTAACGGTCGATATTATTTACGATCGTGAGGACCTTATTGGCCGCACGCTTCACACTGTTGAAAAGAACCTACTCGAGGGGGGAGCTCTCGTTGCAATTGTCTTATTGATTACTCTGGGAAGCCTCCGAGCTGGCTTAATAGTAGCATGTGCTATTCCACTCTCAATGCTTTTTGCCGCTAACATGATGCTCGCACTCGGAGTATCCGCTAGCCTGATGAGCCTCGGAGCGATCGACTTTGGTCTGATAGTCGATTCGTCCGTTATTATGGTTGAAAACTGCGTTCATCGGCTCGGAACTAATTCGGAAGGAAAAAATCGACTTACTGTCATACGCGATGCGGCGATGGAAGTCCGCGGGCCAACGATGTTTGGCGAATTAATAATTGCGGTCGTTTATGTTCCTGTTCTGCTGCTTGAAGGAACCGAGGGAAAACTCTTTCGCCCCATGGCGATGACCGTATTATTCGCCCTCTTTGGTTCCTTGGTGCTATCCCTTACCTTGATGCCGGCTCTTGCTTCGCTTGCCCTTCCAAAGCAAAAGTCAAATCACGAAGTATGGCCAATTCGCATGCTGAAGCAAATTTACTTGCCTTTAGCAAGATGGGCCATCTCGATGCCATTGGCTACTACCTTCGCCGCAATTTTAATCATGCTAATGAGTCTACCTATTGGGTCCCAACTGGGAGCCGAGTTTATGCCACGACTAAATGAGGGTGATTTGCTAGTCGAAGCACTTCGATTACCGACAGCTTCACTCGAAGGAGCTGAGCAAATGGCTAAGTTGATCGAAACTAATCTTCTGAAATTCCCTGAAATCAAGACGGTGTTTAGTAAAACAGGGAGACCAGAAATCGCTAACGATGTGATGGGCGTACATCAAACCGATGTTTGGGTTATGCTTCATCCCCCCGCAGACTGGCCCACCCCCAAAACAAGAGAAGAGCTTATCGCTGAAATGGAAGTCGTGCTCAACGAACACGTGCCTGGAGTTGCTTTCGGATTTACTCAGCCAATTGAAATGCGAGTTGATGAACTCGTAGCGGGCGTAAAGGCGGATGTGGCAATTTTGATTTATGGTGATAACCTTGATATTTTGGCTGCCAAATCAAAGGAAATTGAACGCGAACTTCGATCCATCCCTGGCGCCGCTGACGTCAAAGCAGACATACAATCGACTCTGGCTACGCTTACTATTGCACCACGACGCGAAGCACTCGCACGTTATGGCGTTGATGCGGCAGAGGTTATGGATGTGGTTGCAGCGATTGGCGGACGTGACGTTGGACAAGTCTTAGATGGCCGAGCCCGGTTTCCAATTAGGGTCCGTTTTCCCGAAGCATGGCGTAAAGATATTGATAGGATCGGTCAATTGCCCGTTGCCCGAGCTGGTGGAAAACCAATTCCACTAAGTGAATTGGCTGACTTGCTATTTGAACAAACTCCCCCTACGGTCGAACACGACAATGGCCGGCGCCGTACCTTTGTCTCGGCCAACGTCAGGGGGCGTGACGTTGCTACCTTTGTTGCCGAAGCTAAGAGGCGAGTTGATAAGCAAGTCGTTATCCCCCCCGGGTATGAAGTTGCCTGGGGAGGAGATTTTGAAAATCTACAGTCGGCCAGTCTTCGTTTGATGCTCATCACACCAATCGTCTTACTGATGATCTTCATGTTATTGCATATTAGCTTCGGGTCAGTTCGCCTGGCCCTGTTAATCTTCTTATGCGTTCCTTTTGCAGCAAGTGGGGGTGTATTTGCACTCGCTCTGCGTGGTATGCCATTTAGCATTGCCGCAGGAGTTGGGTTCATTGCCCTCTTCGGTGTGGCCGTTCTCAATGGATTGGTTTGGACGAGCGACGCCGAAAGACGCCGCAAGTTAGGTACCGCAGCTAACGAGGCAGCAATGCTTTCAGCCAATAGCCGATTCCGTCCTGTCTTAATGACCGCCCTTGTAGCCAGCCTTGGCTTCTTGCCAATGGCATTATCACACAGTGATGGAGCGGAAATCCAAAGACCACTTGCTACGGTCGTTATCGGAGGCTTGGTAACGAGTACCCTACTAACTTGCTTGGTTATTCCCGCCGTCTATCCTTGGTTCGCCCCCAAAGTAAACAAGCAGGTATTAAGTTAAGAGGTTTATCATTGGTATCAAATAAAAAGTCTGTGATTCCCATATTGCTGATCGCCGCCTTTTAAACGTTTGAACATCACAAGAAGTATAATCGCACTACTTATAAGGTGCTGGTCACTGTCGGTAAACGTTGGGGTATCGGACTTAAAGAGAATTAAGCATCAAGGGCGACCGGCTCGGAGACTTTGGTCGAGTAGCATGCCATTGATATGTGTGTAGCTAGTCCACAACGAGCCGAGGGCATCAAGATACGCGAGATTTGTTTCCGAGAAAGTCTTTTGTGCGGTTAGCAGCTCAAGGTAGCTGACTTCACCTTGCTCATAGGCAGCTCTGACTAAATTGAGCGTTTGTTTTGTTCGAGGTAAGATCTCATTAGCGTAGGCGGTTGCGGTCATGTTCGCGTCAGCGTACTGACAAAATGCATTTGACAATCGTTGTTGCAAATCTAATTCGAGACGCTGAATATTGCTTGTTGCCTGGGAAACTTCTGCTTGTGCTTGGCGGATTGCACCTTGATTACGATTCCAGATCGGGAGTGCTATCCCAACTTGCACCCCTGCGACCGTATCTTCGGTGGCGTAGTCGTACTGAACACTCCATTGTGTGTTGATATTGGGAACCGGCTCGACACATGCACGGCTCAAGGCACGGCGAGCACGTTCAATTTCGGCAAGGGCTGCCGCCACTTCGGGGCTTTCACTTTGCAATCGAATAAGCTGTTCTTCCCAACCTAAAGCAATAGGAAGTTCTTTAATCTGTCCTGTCAGTTCGCTCTGGATAAAATCGGTATCACCGACAACGGCGGCAAGATTTCTCCACGCTTGGTCCAGCTGGTTTTCAGCAGTTCGTAAAAGAAGCTCTGAGTTTTGCTGTTGTACTTCGGTCTGTAATAATCCGGCTAATGGAATTTCTTGGGCATCGAGTAATGTTTTCGATGCGGTGACCACTTCGGTGGTAAGACCTACTAGTTCTTTTGCAAGCTGCACTCGCCTTTGGGCCATAAGAGCTTGGTAGAATTGTTGGCGAACATCGGTTCGAACGCGCTGCTGCATGGCAACAAGCTCTTGTTCCGCCTGCGACATTTCAGCGGCAACAATCGCACGATTCCGCTGCAATTTCCCGGCTGTAACGATTTCTTGAGAGATGAAGGCACCCTGCTGTCCGGCTCGCCCCTCGTTACCGATTTCACTTCCCATGTAGCCGACGGTTGGATTTGGCGAGAGCCCTACCTGTTGGAACTTACCGCGTAGGGCCCTAACGCGTGACGAAGCCTGCTTAATTGCTGGGCTATTCGACAGAGCCATGGACTCAATTACATCGAGTGTTAGCGATGAACCTATCACCAATTCGCCTGTGACGGGCGTATAGAAATCAACAGGCTGAACCAACTCCTCAGCTGAAAACTCATGATTGATGAGCTCCACCTCAGATGCAATGCTAGCAATCGGTTGTGTAGCGGTTGCCACCGCAGGCATTACCTTAGCTTGCGGCCCGATGGTACACCCCGTAACCAGTACGATTAGCGGCAGGCAGATCTTCTTCGTCGTCATCCTTGACTCCTTTAGTCACCAGATCGACCTTTTGGCCGCTCTGCTGCAATGAAAGCTAAGCATCTTGCATGCTATCACTCAGTCGGTGCGGGGGGAGCTTCACCATATTTTGCCTCATAACGGGTAGCGAATTTATCAAACCGGTCAGGATCGCATGTAAAGCACTGCGATTCGGGCCGGTTGTGCTCTACGCACCAGTCTCCATTTGATTTGAAACCAGCCACCAGCGATGTATCGCAGAGGGCGCAAACTTCTTCTGGAACACCATGCTCTTTACACCACCAACTACTGTGATCATGGCCAGCATGACTGTCGGCAGAGATGGTCGCCGCACCGCTGATTTCTTTCGATTTAGTACCACAACCCGTGGTAAAGCTAAGTGCAAATAGCAACATAATTGGGGTCAATAAACGCATTGTAGTTATCTCCAAGCGATTCGTAAAATTTAGTAAGTTGATGTTACGTTTTAGGTTCATGATCTGCTAGCAACTCGATAGGAGATTGAAAGACCATGTACAAGACCCGCAGCACCAACAGTGACATAACGGTTGCGCTAATGACACCGCCGATCACGACCGTTGCTAGCGGACGTTGCACTTCAGCACCCATGCCGGTGCTCATCGCCATTGGGATAAAGCCCAACGCGGCCACAAGAGTGGTCATAAGAACAGGCCGCAATCGAGTCATTGCCGCCTGTTCGACCGCTTTCTCTAATGCCATTCCCTTTTCTCTAAGTTGACGGATGCAAGAGACCAGCAGCATGTCGTCAAGCACAGCAACGCCCGATAGGGCGATAAAACCAATGGCAGCAGAAATAGAAAATGGCATATCACGCAACCATAGTGCTATTATGCCACCTGTCCACGCAAAGGGGATTCCCGTAAAGACACGCAAAGTATCTAGTAAATTACCGTAGGTTGCGTAAAGCAATGCAAAGATCATCACCAATGCGATTGGCACGACTATCATCAAGCGCTTTTGTGCCTGAATCATGTGCTCAAATTGACCACCGAATTCAACATAGTATCGAGATGATGGTAAGGTAACTTGCTCAGCTACTTTTCTCCTCGCTTCGTCAACAAAACTACCCACATCGCGGCCCCTAACATTAACTGAAACCGAAACGCGACGCTGTCCCCATTCTCTTGCAATCTGTGAAGGGCCCGAAGTGAATGAAACCTTCGCTAACCGACCCAACGGAATTTGTTCGCCTCGAGGTGTAGTGATCGGAATGGTTTCTATCTTCTCGGGATCATCACGATACATATCCGGCAGCCTCACCGTAAGAGGAAATCGTAACTGCCCCTGGAACACATCACCAACCGGACGATTGCCGATGGCTTCTACCATATCGAGCACGCATGATGCGGGTACGCCATACCGTGCAATCGCATCTTGGCTAATCTTAACTTGTAACATTGGTTGACCGGTTAACTGTGTTGCTCCAACGTCGGCAGCGCCCCGAACGTTGAGCAGCACTTGTTCAATCTCATTCGCTTTGACTGAGAGAGTATCGAGATCATCTCCATACAATTTTACGGCAATGTCTGAACGGGTACCCGTGCCGAGTTCATCCATGCGTAATTTGATTGGCTGGGTATAGGCAAGGCGCTGCCCTGGAAGCTGACGTAGTGTGTTTTCAATTAAGACGGTCAACTGCGTTTGCGTCGCCGCTTTTTTCCATTGATAATGTGGCGTAAGCGTAATGAACAGGTCGGTTAGCTCTAAGCCCATCGGATCAGTTGCTATTTCTGCCGAACCAATTCGGCTCCACACCTGCTGCACCTCATCCGGAAATTCATCTAGCAAAGCGAGCTCCATCTGGGTGTTGAATCGCATAGATTCTTCAAGCGGAGTTCCTGCCAATCGAACCACATTGATCGCAACCGACCCTTCCGAAAGCTGAGGCATGAACTCGGTGCCGAGGTTGGGAGCAATCATGCCATAGGAAAACAGCAAAACTACAACGGCAAAACTAATAACAGCCAGTTTTTGTCGCATCGTAAATCGAAGGATCGGATGGTAGATACGCTTGAGACCTCGGACCAAAATTGGCTCGCGCTCGGTCAAATTGCTTGGCAAAAAGAGACTGGCCAAAATTGGCATCAGGGTCATCGACAGAAACATCGAACCCGCCAAAGCGAAGACTACGGTTAACGCCATCGGCCTAAACATCGCGCCTTCGATTCCTTCCAATGTGAGAATCGGAAGATAAACAATCATGATAATGAGTTCACCAAACATAGTTGGTCCACGAACTTCGACGGCGGCATCCCGAACGATTTCCAAACGTGAACGATTGAGTGGATTGGCCTGGGCAAGATGTCTTACGCAGTTTTCAATCATCACAACCGAACTATCGACAACTAACCCGAAATCGATCGCTCCGAGGCTTAGTAAACTGGCAGCGATTCCGAATCGCCACATGCCGGTAAAAGCAAAGAGCATTGAAAGGGGAATCGCAATAGCAACGATCAGACCTGCTCGTAAGTTGCCAAGGAAGATGAACAGAATTGCGATGACCAGCAAACCACCTTCAAACAGATTTTTTCGGACCGTATTGAGCACCGAGTCTACTAGCTCAGTGCGATCGTACATCGTAACGAGGCTTACACCGGCTGGTAGGTTCTTGCGAATCTCGTTTACTTTTACTTTTAGCCGATCGGTGTACTGATGTGTATTCTCGCCCATGAGCATAAAACCAAGGCCCATTACCGCTTCGCCTTTGCCACTAGCGGTGACCGCACCGCGACGAATCTCGTGCCCGGTTTTGACTTCAGCGATATCTCGAATGCGGACTGGCACACCATCTACCGCTCTGAGGACAATGTTTTCAATCTGTTCGATTGTGCTCGTGCGTCCGACCCCTTGAACCAGCAGCATTTCGCCCATTCGGTCAACATTACCTCCCCCCACGTTACGGTTATTCAACTGCAACGCTTCGATGGCTTCGTTAAAAGTAAGTCCTCGTGAAACAAGCCCAGCCGGGTCGATCAGCACTTGAAATTGCTTTTCGTATCCACCCCAGCTATTGATTTCTGCTGTGCCAGCAACCGTACGAAGCTGAGGCTTTACAACCCAATCGTGTATGGTGCGTAGCTCGGTAAGCATTTGCACCCGCTCTTCATCTGGCAGACGGTTGTAATCAACGCCCGGATTTGTCAGAACATAATGAAAAACTTCTCCTAAGCCAGTCGCGACGGGGCCCATTTTGGGTCGATTCACTCCTAGCGGAAGTTCAACAGTCGTCAGTCGTTCGCTAACCACTTGGCGAGCAAAGTAGATATCGGTTCCGTCCTCAAAAGTAACCACGACTTGTGAAAAACCAAACTTGGAAACACTCCGAACGTTTTCCAAAGCAGGCAATCCACTAAGTGACTGTTCAATTGGATAGGTAATTTGACGTTCGATTTCCTCAGGAGACAATGCAGCCGCTATGGTATTGACCTGGACCATGACCGGAGTCGTATCGGGAAAAGCGTCGACATCCAACTGACTCAGCGCATAGAAGCCTGTAACGATAAGCATGACAACGCTGAGTAAGACAGCAAAGCGATGTCGAAGCGATAGGTCA
>CAYGQU010000036.1:6947-12034 GCA_964352045.1 uncultured Planctomycetaceae bacterium | reverse complement strand
TCGCATGCGAAGTAAGCTTCGTCCGAACCGCTGTTTTGAAACGGCTTGGCGTCGAGTTGCCAATAGTCGGTGTACATGGAAGCTACTCTGCCTCTAACGAATGAATTTCAAAGCTTATGAAAGAACTTGGTAATTCTTGGTTCTATACCAAGTTTTCAATGACCCCTAAGAAGGACGAACTAATGCTTGTCAGTTGATCGGCGGCGGCACAGCGTGCGGCATCATGACGACTCCCTTCGGCCAAATCGACAAGTAGGGCAGCTCCCCGCACGGGTTCGATCCATTCCGAAAGCGATCTTTCGGGTGCGCCGACGATTCCTGCATCGATCAAAACAAAATCGTGTGATTCCGCGATTCGAGTGATTGCCGCTTTGGCAACGTTCGATTCCAGATTGTCACCGGCCAAGATGAGCGAAGCTTTTTCTCGGGTACTTGAAACGATCGCTTCGCCGAGTGCCATGCCAAGCGTAGCCGTCTCGCTGAGAGTACGGACTTTGGTAAACCCAAGAGAATTTGTTAATCCATATCGTTTTTCATGTGATTGGCTTCGGATAGGGCTGCAAAGATCAATTATTGCAACCTTCATGCCCAATTCGAGTGCTGTGTGGGCAAATGCGAGCGTCGTCGTCGTCAGCCCCACTTGCTGCCTAGCCGAACCCAACGCAAGTACCTTTGTTGAGCTTGCGATAACCTGATCGATAATGGCAATCATTGATTGGTTGGTTGACTTGGCAAGTTCGATGGCTGGCGCTGGCCAACGAAAACGGGTAACTTCAAACGTTGATTGAACCGAAACCAAATCAAGATCAATTGTATTAACCGAATGGTTTGAATTGATATTAGCTTGTAAATTGGCTTCGGAACTTAATCCCTCGATTGTTGTCGAATCGACGAGTCGCTGCGATAAAAAACTTGATAGGGGACCTCTAGTTTTCGTTGACTCTTCTACATGGAAGTGAGGGCCGGTGACGGTTTGACCACGATCGGCAGGCGATCGGTTTTGCAAAGAACCTTGCATTGCTTGTTGCGATGCGGTCCGTTCGTAGGCTTCGATAAACGCTTGATTCGTATTGGTCATCGAATCGTTCCCCCTTCCGGTGAGGTAGGCCATTGTGATCGAGCATTGGCTGTCTGCGGATAACCCGTGCTATTGGCTTCTGGGGGCGTTGAAACTGTTGGATTGGTTGTTCGATAGGGTTCGACCGGCATGATATTACCAGCTAATTGCGCCCTAGCCGCATGGGTTGGCTGTAGGGTTTGGTTGGCGATCCGCGAATTGTTCAAACTCCGCGACACGGAGGCGGGCAATCCCTGTGGTCCGCTCGAACGGGTGCCGTTCGATTGATTCGCTGCCAAGTGATTTGTCGCGCTAGCTGATTCCAAGAGATCGACATCAACTAGGCCAGCGTCTACCCAGTTGTTTTTGATAGTGTTTTTTTCAGCCAAGTTGTTTTCAATGAGGATCGATTCTTGATGAGACGGATAATTGATCAGACTCGAAGTTTTGAGCAAATGATCTGCCATCGGGGTTGGCTTAATGGCATCGCCCACTCCAGTTGTTCTATTACCTTGTAGAAGTAGGAAAGTTAATCCCAAAGCGGCAATGACCGCGGCAAGCAGGATCAATCGAGAGTGTGGCATGATGGCTGCTTCAAGCTGTAGTAGCCAGTTATCAGACCAGTGTTCACGTTCGGTGGCAAAGCCAAGTGGGGCCGACTGTTTTGTTTTTGGAGTTACCAATGTCTTGGTGGAATCAGAAATACGGACTTCAGCCGAGGCGACCTGGCCCCACTCAGAGATTGGATCGGTAGTTGGGGGAACGACTTCATCCGACGTGTCGAAACGAAGTCCCTCGCGAAAGATCGAAAGCTTATCGAGCGCTGACTTTTCTGAGGTTGGGTCGGCTCCTCTGGTAAGTTCTTCGGACTGATAATGCTGATTGTTACGATGCAGTGGCGAAGCGGCACGATCGATGCGTTGCTGAACGGTTCTGAGCGGCCTTGATTCGTTCAATGATTCGTTGTTTGCCTTCGTATCAACCAAATCAGAGACAGGTTCACTGTGATCGAATTTTGAAGACAACCGAGGCAAGCGAGCTAAGACGGTCGGTTCGCGACGCGTTGCTGTACTTTTTGTAGCGGTCGGGTTCGATACGGATATATCCTGCGAGGCTAGTTCAGAGTTGATTTCACCAATCGTTAGCGTGTCAAAAGTTGAGTAAGTCGGATTCATCTTAGTACCTGCGCAGATGGATTGTTGGTACGCACCTTATGCGCGTACCACCATCTCTTTGATCGGTACCGGATGGGTCGGTCTTGAGGATTGTCCGACTTCAAAAAGCAATGCTAGCAATTCTGATACGAGAAAGCAGATGGCCTAGCTATCGCTTAATCAATGCTTCAGCAGCAAGACAAAGCGGCGGTCCCTGCTAGCATACCGCTGGCGAATCAGAGCCGGCGAACAACACCCGTCACGATGCCAAGGACTTCGACATTTCGACAATAGATGGGATCCATCGACTCGTTAGCCGGTTGGAGACGAATGCGTCCTTTTTCAGGTTCGGGGAACCAGTACTTGAGTGTTGCTTCCCCTTCGTCGGTCAGGGCGACAACGATATCACCCGCATGTGCTGTTTTGGTTTTTCGGCAGATAACGAGATCACCATCGGCGATTTGGGCATCAATCATTGATTCCCCCTTAACGCGCAAGGCGTATTGTCCCTTTTTGGTGGGAAACCAATCTTCAAAGGTAAATCGGTCAGAGACTTCGATTGCCTCGGTCAGATTACCTGCTGCAATCGAACCAACCAACGGCATGCCAGTCTGCGTTTGCGCTTCGGGAGCGAGTTGAATCGCACGCGAGCGGTTAGCTTCACGCGTGATGAGGCCCTTCTTTTCAAGCGCTTTAAGGTGGCACATCACGCCATTGGGAGAGGCGATGTTGAATTCTTCGCCGATTTCTCGGACCGTAGGGCCATAACCACGGCCATCGATCTTTGTACGAATGTAATCTAGGACTTCTCGCTGACGAGCGGTGAGCGAATCGAGTGTAACAGGGCTTTTAGCTGGCACGATAGGATTCTTCCCGTAGGAGTTACAACTAGGTTTAGTAAATCAGCGAAATAAGTGATGAGTATCGAAAAGCTAGCAGTTCCATCCGGTTCTATTCGGTGTATCTGTATTTGACGATCTCAAATTGACGACCCGTAATTTGACGACGCGAATTTGAAGGTCCCTGATTCAAAATTGCCTGTTTGAAAATCGCCCGTTTCAAAATCTTCAAAATCAGTGGCGCGATTCTAGTAGTGCTCTTCGACCAAAAACATGAGAATTACGCTTCTCTAAGCCGGTTATGACCGTACAACAGCCAACTGTTTTCTATCGAAAGCCGCTTTTCTTACAAAAAATACTTGGTAACTGTCTAAAATAGAGCAACCGAACAACTTATCGGCTATTTCATTAGTGCTAGACAAGTGTTTAGTGTCAATAGCAAATGTACAGTAGTTATGGAATGATACAACCCCTACGAATCGACCGACTTTTGGCGACTTCAATAGCCCTCTTAGTGCTAGCACTTACTGGTTGGCTCGGTTCGCAAGCTTGCGCTCAACCTGCGGAGATTGCTCCACGGAAGGCGCCTACGGAAAACGACCAGCAGTCCAAACAAACGAAGTCGAAAGTCTCTGACAGCCGTCCAGATAAGCCAAAAAAGTCACCCCGAGAAATTGGTTTGCCTAAAACGGTAGGGGATCTGCTGGAGATCCAGAAGCAGGTCCGTAAGGTCACAAAACTTGCTCGACGCGCGACCGTTGCTGTCGAACTCAATGATTCGGTCGGTTCGGGAGTGATTATTTCTCCCGAGGGTTTGGTGCTAACAGCAGGGCATGTGAGTGTTGAACCCAATCGCGAAGTTTGGCTTCGTTTCCCTGACAACAAACGTGTGAAAGGAAAAACGCTTGGGGTAAATCATTTGATCGACAGTGGCTTGATACAAATTACGGACGAAGCGCCCGACAAAGAAAAAGGTTGGCCTTATGCGCCACTATGTCGTAAGCCGGTCGAGCCAGGTGAATGGGTCATCGGCTTGGGGCAACCCAACGGATTTGTACTCGATCGCTTGCCCCCCGTACGTCTGGGGCGTGTCCTCTATGTGCGTGAAGATGCCATCAATACGGATGCCACGCTGGTCGGTGGCGACTCGGGAGGACCCTTGCTCAACTTAGCTGGTGAAGTCGTTGGCATCCATAGCCGCATTGGTGAACGGATCACAAGTAACTTCCATGTGCCAGTAGGTTCTTATCAAGAAGAATGGCAACGTCTGTTAGCAGGTCGTATGACAGGCGTACCTGATGAGGAAGACCCCGAGGATTCACGTCCACTCGTGGGAATGACGATCCGCATGCAGCAAGGTAAATGCCTGGTAACCCAAGTCTTTCCCAAATTGCCTGCCGAGGAAGGGGGAATTCAAAAGGGTGACATTCTGTTAAAAATCGACAACCAACGTGTCACTAGCTATACCGTCTTAGAACGAATCGTTCGCAAACAAGAGCCTTATGCGCGCATTCCGTTTCTAATTCTTCGAGGTGAAGAGGAGAAGGAATTTGAGGTGTGGTTATCCCGGACCAATCGTTTCTTCCCTGGCATCGTTAATGGGGAAAGGAGTGAATGAGCGTGCCTAGATTTTCATTGCAAAACATGAAGGAATTCAATCTTCTTAGCCGCCGAATGATTCATTGCAAAAACAGGAAGTTGTTTAGCGTTCTCTTATCAGTAGCTGTCTGTTTCGTGCCAATTATCGCCGTTTCGCAACAGTCGAATTCCGCACCCTCGACCGAATTGCCAGTCAAAGAGGCTGCCCCTAACGAAATTCCGATTCGTGATACGGATCTGCCAACCAACAGCCAGCTGCGTGAAGCAGTGCAAGATGTCTTTGAACGAATCTGGGTCCCAAGTTCTCGTTTAACCGATGGTCCTCATGTGCGAACCATTTTTCGGCCAGTCATCGAACAGGCTCGACAAGCGACGGTTCAAATTCGATGCCATCGAAAACGCGTAGCCTTGGGAGGAATAGTCGGTCCCGATGGCTGG
>CAYGQU010000036.1:0-6937 GCA_964352045.1 uncultured Planctomycetaceae bacterium | reverse complement strand
TGGATACTTACCAAAGCAAGTCGACTTGAGGGGCCCGTCACATGCCGATTGATCGATGGTCGAGAACTCGATGCTCGCATCGTGGGAATTAACAGTGAGCTTGACTTAGCGATGCTAAAAATTGAAGCCAAACAACTTGCCTATTTTAGTCTCGCCGAGGCCAAGCAATCGACTTCCGAAATTAACAAAGCAACGCTTGCAATTCCCTCATCTTCCGATACGGAAGATGGTGATTGGATCGCCACGGTTGGAGCAAGCCTCAATCCCATTGCGGTAGGCGTCGTCAGCGTCGGGCCCCGTTCGATTCCCCGTCGACCTGGGTTCTTAGGCATCGCTCGTGATGAGTCGCATGAAAAGTCTAAATCGGTTGGCGTAAAAGTAGCAGAGGTTACTGAAGGAAGTGGTGCCGACAAGGCGGGTTTGCTACCAGGTGACATCATCATTGCCATTAATCGACAACCGATCGAAGGTATGCCAAAGCTTCAGCAAGTTATCCAAACCCATTATCCGGGCGACAGAATCTCGGTTCGTATCCAACGAGCCAACGAAGAATTAACCTTATCAGCTGTTTTGGCTGACTGGGCACCAGCCAGTGCCATGGCGATGCGTGCTTCCTATCAAAACAACCTCGGTAGTACGCTAAGTGTTCGTCGAGCTGGTTTTCGAGGGGCGTTGCAACATGATACGGTCATCAAGCCACGCGACTGCGGGGGGCCGTTAGTCGATCTCGATGGAGAACTCGTCGGCTTCAATATCGCTAGGGCAGGGCGGACAGAAAGCTACGCTCTGCCGTCCGATCTCGTAAGAAGCTGCCTATTTGATCTGATGTCGGGCAGTCTAACCCCCTTATCCAAAGAAAATTGAGCCACCATTTTTTTGAGTTTGCTTGGATCCTGTTCCAGGTTATCCCAGCGAATTTCGATTTTGTCCCATCTGCCATAAATGGCACTAATGGCTTAAACTACTGCATGACGCTTTTTTTGATGCAACTTTGAGGCATCAATCTGAACTTTTGTTATCCGAGCCTTTGCGAGCCCGTCATGATTCACGTTATTGCTACTCTCCGTATTGATCCCAACCGGCGTGAAGAATTTTTGAAAGCCTTTGCTGATTTAACTCCCGCTGTTTTGGCCGAAGAGGGCTGTATCGAATACGGAGCCGCCGTCGATGTGCCGACCCCCATTCCTGTCCAACAAATGGTGGGCGACGAGGTCGTCATGGTGGTTGAAAAATGGGAGAGTGTCGCTCATCTCGAAGCTCATTTGGTCGCACCGCATATGGATGATTATCGTGAGAAAGTAGCCGACATACTAAAGGAAGTCACACTACTCGCTTTACAGCCTGCTTGAGTGTTGGTTGGCTAGCAAATTTGCGCAAAGAGAATTTTAAGAGATATGTCTGCGATGCCTGAGCTAACTCGCCAAACCGTTGCCTACGATGCTGACCCCATCGTGGTCAAAGTTGGTACACGTGTCTTGACGCTTCCCGATGGGCGGCTTGATGAAAGTCGCATCGCATCGCTCTCCGATCAGCTTTGCCAAATTGGTGCTGGTAAGAAACGTCAAGTCGTTCTCGTTAGTAGCGGTGCCGTGGGTGCGGGCATCGGGCGGCTTGGACTCTCGAAACGACCAACCGACTTAGCTGGCCTACAAGCCGCAGCGGCCGTTGGCCAAAGCCATGTGATCGAGGCCTACAATCAAGCTTTTGCAAAGTACGAGACCCATGTCGCCCAGGTTTTACTAACGGCAGATGATCTCAATGATCGTCGCCGCTATTTGAACGTACGCAACACGATTCACGCGCTCTTTGAATATGGTGCGATGCCGATCGTTAATGAAAATGATACGGTCCGAACCGAAGAACTTTCACGCAATGTCGGCGACAACGACCGACTTGCCGCGATGGTAGCGAATTTGATCGATGCTTCGTTGCTTGTGATATTGTCGGATGTGGAAGGACTTTATGATGGCGATCCTTCGGATCCCTTGTCGAAAATAATTCCGGTTATTGATGATATCAACAACAAGACGCTTGATTTGGTTTGTCCCATGAAGCAGGGGGAAGGCCCTGTTCTTTCGCGAGGCGGAATGGCAAGCAAGCTTGAGTCGGCTCAGGTTGTAACCCGAGCTGGGGGTTCGGTTATTATTGCCGGCGGTAAGGTCCCTAATGTGTTGGTTGATCTTATGGAAGGCAAGCGGATTGGGACACTCTTACTTGGCGAAGGGGGGATTCTCAATGCTCGTAAACGATGGATTGGCTGGGCCGCCTTGCCGCAAGGGAAACTGGTGCTCGATGCCGGAGCCGTTAAGGCAGTTGAATCAAATGGTAGTAGCTTGCTATCAGTTGGAATCGCCTCGGTCGTGGGCCGATTCGATAAGGGGGATATCATCGCCATGTGCGACGTGAATGGCATTGAGATTGCCCGTGGTTTAACCAATTACTCTTCACAAGATTTGGCAAAAATTATCGGTCTCTCTACCGAAGAAGCAGCGAACGTGCTAGGCCGTTCTGCCTACAGTGTTGCCATTCATCGCAACGACCTTGCCCTGACACGCAGTGTTCATGAAGACGGCAGTCTTCATGAAAAAGACCGTGTTAAAGGCGATGGCTAACGTAATGCTGGGCGTTATAACCCGACCGCATCGAACGAGGGTTTGTATCGAGGGTAACGATTAATTGCCCCCAAGCTGCTTATGTTTTAAGCACTGTCACTTCATTCGGAGTGCAAGTCGCCTCTCTTCTAGGCAAAAATTTCGCCCTTAATTCCGATGCCGCCAGGCAGATTAAGCTTGAATTATTTGGCAAATCAAGAGGCACTGATTAGCGTGGAAGAAGGCAGAAGAAGGCAATCTTCGTCACATCGGCACGCCCAAACGCTGTTCCTATTAAGTCCAACCACCTAGTGCTTTACAATTTGGCCAAGTAATCATGTTGCGATCTCTTTTTATTACCTTATTTGTTTTTGCAGTCTTCATGGCAAACCAACCTGCGCGTGCTACCGATTCGGTCATGATCGAGCGCTGCTCCTGCGGATGCCATACGGGGGGATATGTTGATATCAAGCGAGCGATGGAAATCGCTACGCTCGAACAACGTTTGTATAAGCAAGTCGAGTACCCTACTCGGGTAAGAAGTTTACGAACGGAACAAATCATGACCCAGGCTCGCATTGACTCGCTCAAGCGACGGCTAGCCGAGTACGGTCCGATGAACCGTTTTGAGACGGGCAAAGCCCTTTTCGTTACAATCGAACAGACAAAACTAGAGCTTTTACAAGAAGAGCTTTATCTGAAAGACCTTCAGGCACGCCAACTGGCCGACGTTCAGACTCATCGCCAACGAGAAAGACTGTTGGCGCTCAAAGTCGATCAAGCTCAGCGAGCCCATGCTGAGTATCGCAAATTGGTTGCAGCCCCTGCAGCCCCCCAGTTTTCGAATTAGAATTCGCCGATGACTTCTTCCCCATTCCGTGACGCAAGTGCAAGATAGAGATCAAGGTCGATATCGTCAGCAATAAAGTGAACACTAGCGTCCCCGTAGGCAAAATTTACACCGCCACGGTGGAAACTTCCGAAAGGAAGGTTGTTGTAAAGGAGCGTTCTTGGAAATCTGCCCGATACTTGAGGACGATCATCAGCCCCATGTAGTTTGTAGTACCCAATTTGTTCAAAGTCAGCATTAATTGGGCATCGACTATCGAAGTTTTTCGACGAACTAACCGCTGTGTTTTTCTGCGGGCCCTTCGGCGGAGTGGGATTTCTAACCCGACCGACGCCATCATCTCGACTCTCATAGAAACTTCCTAGCGTCCAGGCTCGAAGTTGATACCAACGTTCTCCGATCATTGCGGTTTTACTTAAACCGTCGGTTGCTTTACGTAGAGCCAATCCTTTATCAACGGCAAAGAGTCCATCCGTATTGATAGCACCGTATCCCGAGCTTTCACCTCCAACACACTCGTCGCCTCCTTCGGGTGCACAGTCAACGATTCCAGATCGACTATGGTAGGACCCTAAAATCCCAACATAGTTCATCACTCTCATTTGATTGAAAAAGCGATCACGAATGGCATCGACTTCTGGATCGCTAGGACAGCTGTTCAGTGGGAGCTCTTGCTCGTTTGCATCAATCGAGCGAACGTAAACATCGCCCGTTTGTTCGTATTGTTTTTGGAACGTATCTGAGACGACACCCTCTTCGAGATATGGAAGAATAAACATCTGCCAGCCCGGCCCGTTTTGTTTAATATTTGCCGTGTTGATTGAAGCGGGTGGCAAGGTTCCCTTCGCCGCTTCGTAATTCATGCACGAGAGCGCCATGTTCTTCATGATATTCACACAGCTCATCCGCCGGGCCGATTCCCGAGCTGCTTGGACCGCAGGTAGCAGCATGGCGACCAAGATGCCGATGATGGCAATCACTACCAGCAGTTCAACTAAAGTAAAGCCTTTATTTCTTTGTGCCATAACCAATAGACTACCACTTATGCATAGAACCAATTTGCAATTCTCCCTGCCAGCCGGTTGACTTTACGACTCCTGACAGGTCTTCTATGGGAGCAAAACTTTGTCATTGCCTAACCCTAATTTAAGCGTTTTGGCGAGAGATTATACATCGTTTTGCGCACAAGATACTCGGTTCATGTTGCTCATGCACGAAACTCTCAGCTCAACCGAGAATTTGAAGAACAACGTCAGCCCAACTGTCCCAAAGTTGCCTAACTTAATGCCCTAAGTGTTGCCCACCTATGAGCAAACCACGCCACGAGTGTGGCATTGCTGCGGTCTACCACCTCAAAGGCCCAGCCAGCCCGTTCTGCCCCAAACAGGGTCCTAACCGCATCTCGCGGCTCATGCCTCGTATGCTGCTTGATATCCAAAACCGAGGGCAGCTCTCAGCCGGCATGTCGGTCTATCGGCCCAACCAGGAGCGTTTACTAGATACCTATAAGCAGCTTGGTAGTGTCAGCGAAGTCTTTCGGCTCAATCACAAAGGCAAAGCCGAGTCGATCATGCGCCGCTATAGTGGCCGGGCTGCGATTGGCCACGTTCGTTACGCTACTTGTGGCAAAGAAGATGTCAATTACGCCCAGCCGTTCGAGCATTTGCATTTGCAAAAACGGAAGTGGTTCACGTTTTGCTTCAACGGCCAGCTTGCCAATTACCCTGAGTTAAAACAACAGATACTCGATGAGGATGAACACCATGTTGCGCTCGCAAGCGACACCGAAATCCTTATGCACGAGATTGCCCGCGAAATGTCAGGCAACCGACGTCCGACCCAGCTTGGCATGATGGAAAACTTGGCCAAGCGAATTGATGGCGCTTACAGTATCGCCATCATGAACGCTTTGGGAGAAATGATCATCGCCCGCGATCCGCTCGGCATTAAACCCATGTCTTACGCTGTGCAAGATACGCTCTTTGCTGCGGCCAGCGAAAGCGTTGCCCTGCTGAACCTCGGCATTGATCCCGAAAACATCCGTACGCTCGAACCGGGCGAGGCAATCTTAGTTAACGAAGAACGAGTCGAAGTCCAACGGTTTGCCGGGTCGCCGCGAAAAGCGCATTGTTTCTTTGAATGGGCATATTTTGCAAACGTCGCTAGCACAATGGATGGTCGCAGCGTTTATCTTGCCCGTAAAGCGCTTGGCGAAGAGCTAGCCCGATTCGAGCCACTCGACATTGACCCCGCTGCCGAAGACACGGTCGTAGTTCCCGTGCCGGACACAAGTAAAGCGGCCGCCGACGCCATGGCATATAAGCTTGGCATCCCCAGTGTCGAAGGACTTATCCGTAACCGTTATTCAGGCCGCACTTTTATTGAAGGAGGTGACGCTCGCCAAGCGAAAGTTGCTACCAAGTATACCCCATTACGCGAAGTCCTCGAAGGGAAACGGGTGATCTTGGTCGAAGACTCAATCGTCCGCTCGACCACGATGCGCGTCTTGCTCGACCGCATCCGCGAAGTGGGCCACGCCAAGGAGATCCACGTCCGCGTCGCGTGCCCACCGATTGTCGCCCCTTGTTTTTATGGCATCGACATGTCAACCATCGGCGAGCTTTTTGCCCCTGAGTTCATTCACCAATCCGAAAATATCGAAGCGTCCTACGTTGCGATGGCCAAAGAACTAGGTGCCGACAGCTTGCGTTACTTACCGCTCGAATCGATTGCCAAAGCGATTAAGAAGCCTGCCGAAGAACTCTGCCAAGCCTGCCTATCTGGCGAGTACCCCACCCCCTGCGGCCAAAAGCTCTACCAAGTCGCCTTGGACAACACCGACAGCACGAGCCGAACGTACGAAGGAACCGGTGTGTAAGAAGCGAGTCACATCAGGTAGCCCTGATTGGCGTCCAGCCTATCAGGGTCGCTTCAGCGACTAGAGGCTAAAATATCGAAGCCTTGCCTCGACCCATCAATCCTCTAGCCAACAATCCACTCGTGGCGAAAACCACACCAATAGGCCCAAGAATAAATTCTAGGCCAATCACGGTTTCGTAAGGTCCACACCGCGGACCCTAAAAAATTCCTGCTTATCTAATTGATCCTGCCAATTTCAAAAAAGTACGTAAGACAGGATGCGGAATTGATCCGCGAAGATCCTCTTATAATCCGTGCTTATCCGCTTCCCCTTTTCAATGCAACAGTAAGCAAAGTCTACGTGTATCGAACCCCACGGTGCTCTTCTTCAAAGAACGCAGGCAACATTGAATCGGCGCGTAGCAAACCATCCCGGGTTAGTTCAATCCGATCATCAGCAAGTGTGACCAACCCTTCGTCGACGTACTGCTTCCAAACGTCGCGCCAGTGCTCGACAATATCGACATCGAACTTCTGTTGGAAATAGCTCGGATCGAGCCAACCCTTTTTCATCAGCAAAACCATTTCGCGGATGAGCGATTGATGCGGAGTGATCGTGAGCGCTCGGCCTAACGGG
>CAYGQU010000035.1:8738-12149 GCA_964352045.1 uncultured Planctomycetaceae bacterium | reverse complement strand
GGCTGGCTCTTCGTCGGTCAGATTTCCTGCAAACGGATCGACTTCTTCCTGAGGCTCAGCAGCCGGGGGCGATGTGAAGTCCGATTCGAACGCTTTGTCGGCAACTGCTTCGTTGGGAGTTGTTTCGGCTGGTTTCTCAGCCTCGGCAGCGACGGGTGGCACGCCATGGTAGTGAGGCTTGTCCGCTCCAATTTCATGGAAGCACTGAATCAAACCATCGGATGAAACAAAGTAGAGGCGATCCGTTACTTTGTTCTGAACGGGTGTTAGGTGGTTGGGACCTGGCCAAAAAGAGAGAATTTCCCCTGTTTCTGCTTGAAGCACTGCTAGGTTACCGTTTTTGCCAACACCATAAATTTTATCTTTTGAAGCGCATACTAAGGCATCGACGCCATTGGCAATCCATTTTTGCGAACCGTTATTGGCATCAAAAGCATAAAGGTGCATGTCTTCGGTACCAATATAAACGACATCATTGAGGGCTAAGGCCGGATTCAGTACGCCAACACCAACCGAAGAACGCCACACTTGATTGCCCAATTGGGAATCAAGACAATAGATGTTACCGCTGGCCGAGGCGACAAGGATTGATTCCTTATGCTTAGTAACCGGCGCAACCAGGTGCCCTGCGGCATCGAATCGGAAGTTAATCCCTTTGCCGCTAGCAAACGCTGAATAGAGATACCCTTTCGAGGTAATCCAAACAATTTGATCTTCAACAAGGATTGGCTCGTTAAAGATGTTTCCAGAGGATGTGAAAACCCACTTGCCGTTTGGCTTATCATTAAGCGGATAGGCTTGGAGCTGTCCTGTGGCGAGGGGGACGTAGGCATAGTCAGCCGATAACTCAGGACCTCCGCCTGGAGCGCCATCGATACGCTGGCTTAAAATTTCTTTGCCGTTAGTTGCATCTAAAACGAACAGCGTTGAACCGCTGACAAGAGCGACCTTGTCACCAAAGGCAGCGGGTCCATAGGAAGGTTGTTCAGGTTCGCCGACGCGACTACTCCATTTGATTTTTCCTGTTTCAGCATCGAGCGCTTGCATTCGACCCGCACTGGTTAGCACAAACAGGGTCGAGCCTTCAAGCTTAGCGCCTGTTAGCTCGTGACGACTTGGATCGACCTGAGCTTGAGTATACCAGGCACGGGTTAGCCCTGCTTGTCGCGCAACGCTTTCAGGAACCAAGGCGGCCAGAGCGATTTGCTGAGCGGTCATGGCGAGGCATGCGAAGCAAAGCACCAAACGGTTCAGCATTGATAACGAGATCAAGCGGCTAGTTAGCAAACGATTGAGCACGGATTCGGGCATGGTTCGTTGAGTATTTAATGCGATGGGTAGGGATTGATAATTTGAGCTAGCAAGAAGAATCAAGTCGAAGGATTGATCCTCTAGGGAGTGGATCAATCGCTTCAACGGGTTCCCGCTAGCAAACTTCTATCATAATCTCCCCACAGCTGCTCTGCACGCATCTGAAGCGGGTGTTTTCGCCTTGAAGTTGGTATTAGAGGGGTCATGACGGTCGGGGAGCCGCTAGACCCTCAACCGTGCTACTCCTACATTAAGTGGCATCGGACCAAAGGAGATAAGCGTGTCTTCGAGAAATTTGGTCAGATGCTGGTCCGATTTTTCACAGCAGGGTAATTTCGCCTAACCGCATGTTTGATTTTTTGGCCGTTTACAACCATCTCTCCTTATTACTTTCTTCGTCTGCTAACTTGAATGTCTGTTGCTGAGAATAGAGACGAAGGGCTGTTAAAATTGCAGCGAGAGGTGTTGGGGTATCTCAACTTCTCATCGGGGGCCACCGACAAAAAATTTTTGCGATCTCTGTTACAGCTTTTCGACCACGTCGAGCTAATAGCCGAATCAGAGCAAAGTAATTTTTCGTCTTCGAATGAAGAGAGGCCCTTGGTCGTTGATCTGCTTTTGGCAAGGCTTCGAGAGCATTTAGGGAAGTTGCATGGTGAAGGGGGTGCCTTTGCCGATATCGCACAAGCAAATCGAGTGCTTGAACAAGCCATCGATTTTCGCCAGAACTATCAAACCTTTCATCAAGATTTACTTTGGAGCTGCGAACCAAAGCATCTTTGGCAACCACTTTTTGTGGGTCGCGTTTTCGAAACAATACTTTCAGCCGACAAGCCTGAAGAAGATTTCGAAAAAATTTGCGACCGATTCGATGACTACCTCGGTTATCGGCCGATTGCTATCCTCGAAACCGATCAAAAAATTGAACCCTATCGCCACGAATGGGTTCGGCCAATACCTCTCTACATCGAATCAGCCGGGGTTAGTTCGGGGCCTTACCAGGAATTGATCGAACAGACACTCATTATTTTACGGCAAGCGGAATCCGATTTATTGCGAGCGGCGTGGTTTGACCCTAAACTGCTCGAAGAACTTGCGGTTGATCCCCGAGCGTATGACTTTGACCATCCGGTCCACAAGAGGCCGAACCATCATTTTGGTCAATGGGATCCAAATCGAATCGATCAGAAAGGGTTTTATCGTCGGTTTGTTCTACAACCGGTTGTTCTTTCCTGCCTAATGGAACGAGTGGATAATCCACCAGTGTCCCTTGGCAAAGGGGCCAACGATCCTAAACCACTCGATCGCGAAGAGTTAATTTACGAAGCAGCAGCAGTTCTGGCGGGCACAATCCTTATGGCGTCGGGCGTAAGCGGTTCGGGTCCCAATGCGCATAGCAGCGAAGAGACGCTTTCAACCTTGCTACCACAGATTGCTGAATATCGCGATCGTTTTTACCAAGACTTGATTAGTCATTACTCGGGCACCCATGCCGACCGTTTACGCGAAGAGGCAAGGCACCGTCGGCAACCATTCGCTGGTGCTCGACAGCATTTGAACCACGAGATATCTCGTCGCCGCGCGCAGCAACTACAAAAAGTGCAACTCGCTAGGCTTTTTGCTCGTATGGGACGTCCCGACGCAGCTTTAGAACAAGCGCACGAAGTGAGAGTCGCCTCGGCTCGTATGCAATGCGAAGTTTACTGCCGACTAACGAACGGGCATCAATCGCTCGATGCGAGTGACTTGAAAGCTGCTTCGCAGACACTTCCTGAGATTGAATCGCTCATTGAAAGAGGAATTGCATGCGGTGCCTTTGTCGATCCGTGGAACGTGGTAGGCTTTGGTGGAAACTTTAGCCTGTTTCCTTCGATCGAAAATACCGTTCGTGACTATCGTGTAGACGACCTGATCCAACTGGTAGAACAATTCTTGGGGCTCTGTTCTAGGGCTTGGACCGAAGCGGCAGCAGTTGATGATGCACATTACGAACAAGTTTTTTCCGAGACACTTGAACGCAATTCAATTTGGTGGGATCAGTTCGCTACGCCGATGGTTTCGGGTGTGCGCAGCCAGTTTCCGCGCATCCGTGATGGCGCG
>CAYGQU010000035.1:0-8728 GCA_964352045.1 uncultured Planctomycetaceae bacterium | reverse complement strand
CCAACCTTGTTGCCGGTGCACTCAACGCCTGGCACAAAGCGGGAGCCGCTGCGGGGGACGTTGGTTTTTGGGGGATGTTTGTCGATCAATTCGATTCCCCCAAAGCATTTCAGTTAGTCATCGAAGCTCTGCTTGAAAAGCAAGATTATGTGGCTTCGATGGCGCTTCTAATGCGATGGCTTTGCCAGGTAGATATCACTCCGCTAGAAGATGGTGAAGCCTCTTTTCATACATTGGCCGAGCGTTGGTTGCTAACAGTCGAGTCGCTTGAACGGGAAAGGGGTGAAGATTGTTGGCCACTAGTCGTCAAATTTTTCGATCACATTGAAGCCAATGCCGATCATTATTGGCAAGCTCCACGTTTTCATTTGGGCGATGACGATGGAGAAGGTGATCCGCTCGACGACTTGCTTAGCGAAGGTTTGACCGAAGCAGAATTCTTCGACGAAGAGGGAGAAGACTTTTTCGACGATGAGGAGGATGAAGATAGCCTCGATGATTATGACGAGCAAGAAGAAGACGACCTCGGCTTGTTTGGGGCCGCTTACGATGATGTCACCTACATTGACTCAACCGACGATGGGGTCGATGGCTCTTATTATGAACCGACGAGTGATGAAACACGAATCGAACTCGAAGAGGAAGCACAACGGCTCGAATCACGTTTGGCTTTTCTGAAAACGGTAGCCCGGCTTTGGAAGCATGCCGCCATTGCATGGGGAAGTCAAAGCAACGAGCACTCGGGACAACGCACGGTTATCGAATCTTGGCTACAAGCAGCTTTACAACGCAGTAGACAACTAAGCACTCTGCTCGAATCAGTTGCACAACACCGTTTATCCTCGCCCGATGGCGACCATGAGTCGATGGTGGAGTTCGATCGCATTCGCTCGGTGAAAGATGCTATTCTCGAAGGGGTAATTAGCACATGTGTCGATGTTGCTGACGCGAGGCGAGTCATGCGTGCTGCCGTCGGGGCAATTGCACTTGATGAAGCAAAATCGCCCAACTCAACAACAGACGACCAGCCGGACAACAAGCAGAATGATGAATCGCTTCCTAAAGCAAGCGGTGCCGCGGTTGGAGTGCTGCAAGCTGTCTTACGGGGCGATACTGAAGGTGTCGAGCAATACTGGCCGCAACTGAAACGTTCGCTACTGGCCGAAGAATTACTCTATGTACCAGTCGCCAACGGCGGTGACCCCCGACGAATTGCTCGCGTTCGGGCCCTGGTCTGTCTGCTCAAAGACTTGCTTGCATGGCTACCCCGGTTAGGCATGATTCGTGAGACTTGCGAACTCCTTTCCATTGCCCAGCAGATGGAAGTTAGACATTCGGTCGGTCGCGGCGCGGTCACCGAATATGATCGGCTTTTCGAGACGGGCTACGAATCCATTGTACGCTGCTTAGTTGCCTCGTCATCGACTTGGCAGATTGCGGCAGAAAAAGAACCCGTAGTTGCTGACTTACCCGCCGAGCGACGTCCCGACGGGATGTTGGTGCAATCCTTGCAAGATCTGACCGAACTAGAGCTCGAACGATGGTTGCAACATAGCCGAACCGTCAGGCTTAGTGTCGTCGAGCGGTTAAGTTCTGAAACTGAATGGAAAAATTTCCTTCGTTTTGTCGATCGTTACGGTGAAGATCTATTCACGCAACGATTCCTCATTCTAAGTAATCTCCGTGCTATCTTGCACCAGGGAGTTGATATTTGGCTTGACAATTACAAACACGAGGAAAACGATGATTCTCCCCGATTGATCAAAGAGCTGGACTCTAAAATCAAACGTGAAGATGCTATTCGTGAACTTACGCTTGCCATCGAGGCGGTTGTGGAAAATTACCGCGAGTATCGTGACTACAACACAACGACAACGCAGTCGGATCATGGTGAGTTGCTTTACACCTTGATCGATTTTATTAGGTTAAGAAACACCTACGACCGAATCGCCTGGAATCTGAAACCTGTTTGTCTTGCGCATAAAATTCTTATTCACAGCGATCGCCCTGCCGCTGCTGAGCTTTGGAGACGTGCCGTTGCCGAACGGACTAGTGATGCAGCCGACATGCAATGGCAGTCTTTGCAACTCTTGTGTGAAAAATATGGTGTTCGAATCGCTTCGGTTTGCGAGCGATTGTCCGAACGCTTCATACGTCCGCTGATGATCGATCGAGTTCGGGCATTGGTTGCCCCGGCAATGGACCTGACAAACCCTCAATCCGACGGGGTTTTTGCGGTTTTGAGGACCGAAGTGGATGAGCTGATGGAAAGCCCCACAGGAGCTGGCCTCGATATGCCTGATTGGATTCAAGCGATTGAAGAAGAGGTAACCACAGGCCGTAATTTGGCGCGTCATCGCATTGATCCAAATCAATTGATCAATCGCATCAATCAAACGCAACTCAGTTGGCCCGACGTGTTAGAGCAACTCGCGCCCCCCGCCGAACATGAGCCGGCAAGCGAAGATTCGACGAATGACCTAGACGATAAAACCTCCTGAGTGATAGCTAGCAGATTGATCTTGCCCAACCTGCAAGTTTAAGCCAGCCTTATCCTATGCCCCAATCAAAATGGAAGCTTCGGATGAAAATTATGCTTATTGAGAATCGTCGGCCACACTGTTTCTCTTGCTTCTTCGCTTCGCTGATGCTTGTTTTTTTAGTAACTACGGCGAGTGCTGAGCCCACAACGGTTACTTTTGATAAACGCTCCTCGGTTGTTGGTGATGGACTTGATCAAACAATCCTACTCGAAACGATTATCAATACACGCAAACGTCAGGATCAAAAGATAATTGAAGAAGTGCAACGCCGAACTGGCCGACAACAGCGTAGGCAAGTAACGGTCGGTGCAATCGAAGCGGGCCGAGTCGTCGGGGTCGAGGTCTCTTTTCTCGAATCAAAAGAAAGCTTGGGAGAGGTCGAAGTATCGGATCCAGTTGTTGGTAAAGCTTACAAATGTGTACGCAAAAATAACGAACTGCAAGTTTTCACGCTCGATGGCAAAATCCCCGCCATCAACGAATATAAAGTCGTTGCTCAGGCAATGGAATCACTTGGTAAACCCAACCCCTTGGCAGATTATTTGGTCGGTCGCCAGCTAAGCCTTGGCCAAGAACTTACCCTGCCAAGCGAAGTTGCCCAACAAGTTTTTGGGCTCGATAAGCGTTTGGGAATGGTTGATAAATTCGACTTGAAATTAACCACGATTGAAACCGTCGAGGGCCGGCTTACAGCCACCTTCGACGCTGAAGTCGAAGCCATTGGCACCGGTTCAACCCAAATGCGACTTCTATTAAATGGCCCTTTAATAGTAGAGTGTGCCACAAGCCGCGTCGTGATGACTGAGTTGACGGGCCCCATCGGCATGCTCGAATCCCGTGGCAGTTTGGGCAACACTTATCACATTGACGGCACAGGCAGATTGCAATTAAAAATTTCTTCTCGCTTCCGCGATCTTAACAAGCATTGATCTGCCACATCCATTAATTGAACTAGCAGCTTGAGAGCGAGTCCTGGCTTTCTACAGGTGAAGTTTTGTCTCTTAGCGGATAAAACGCAATCACCTTTTTACTCTGGAAATGGTGTTTCGACTGCCGACTGTTGGTACAAAGGTAAGTACCGATAGTAAACCTCAAGCGTCATCGTTGCGAGCGATGTAGCATAAAGCCGACCACCGCGCCGATTGTGGCGATCATCGACCCACCAGCTCCCTTTGGCATGTCCACGTTTTTCTTGCTGGGCAATCAATTGCTCACGCATTGGTTCGTTCCAAGCTCGCCATGCAGGACCACTACCCCCTGTTTGGTGGAATATCAATTGGGCGAGATAGTAGTTTCGGTAGTAGTCGGTTTTACTTGGGCCTTCTTCAACAGCCCAAGTCATCCCCTTGAGTAAACGAGGATCCGATTGATTCCAGCCAAGATACATTCGGCTTAGCAATCCGACGGAAGTTAAGCTTCGTGATCCGTTACCTACCTCGGCGTCTTCACCCACCGGCATGTAACGATACCGCTCACCGTTATGAACTTGTACCGAATCAAGAAAACGTACTGCTCGATTGGTGGTTCGTTTCATCGTTTGAAGCTTGGCAAGGGAAGCGCTTTTTAGAGCCATCAGTTGCCAGCCGGTTACCGAAGTATCACCTGGGCTTTGCGGCGTGTAGCGCCAACCTCCTCCTTGAGGATCCTGTGCATAAGCAATGAAGTCGATCGCCGCTTGGGCCGGAGCACGCAGGTCGGGATCGCCTGTCATCCCGTACGCTTCGGCTAATACAATAGCACAGATTCCATGCGCATAGAGCCGACCACTATCTAGCCACGAAGCTCCTGGTTGGTCTTTTTCTTTTTTTCCCAGCAAGACGAGTGCCCTGAGCCCTTTTTGAATTGTCCGTCGATAGCGGCCTTCGAGATGCGTTTCGCCTGCACCAAGGAAAGGAAGTAGCGCAAGACCTGTTCCGCTAGTTAACGATTCATTGAAAGCTTCAAGATCGTTACCTACGGTCGAAGGATTAGGACAACGGCCACGGCAATTGCCCAGATGATGCAATAGGCTCCAGGTGCCATCAGGGTTTTGGTGCTCGGCAATCCACTTCAAGCCACGCGCAACCGCTAACTCGCTGCCGGGCGTTCCTCCTTTGCTGGCGACCAGCGCTTCGCGTGCTTCGCCTACCCTGCCTACAGTACCTTGTCCAACGAGTCCTGCTAAATCGGAAAAAATTGGTGAAGAAAGTTGTGCAGGGTCGAGCGAGACCGGATCCGATACGGAAGGGCTTATCGCACCGATTGCTCCAAGGGGATCAGGGATAAAATCAGCCAAGTCTTGTTGTTGGAGCGATTCATTTGGTAATTCTTCGCTTAGGTCTTGCAACTCGATATCGGCAGAAAGATGGTCACTTTCATCTAGCGACTCTTGCTCAGCAGGAAGGGATGAGAGCGACGGGATCGTTTGGGTTATTAAGCTAGGCAGCGTGACGGTCGCAATCAAAAGCAAGAAGACTAAATGGAGCACGAAGCTCGACAGCCAACCAATCGCATCAGCGTACTTGCCCCGAGCAGGTTGCATAGGATCAACAGGCAACGCACGGCTTTCTTGCCTGATTTTATCCGTACGGTTGTCTTTCTGATTGGAAGTGATCTTACGATCCATTTTGATCATTAAGGAGCACGCAATATTTCCGGAAACATAAGCCTTTTTGAGCAAGATCGGGAGGCTTGCTAGCGAATAGCTAATACTCAAAAAATATTGCGATAGTAATTTTGCAAGCAGATACCCTAAGCCTACCGATTCGATACAAAATGGGCCACATCGGCTGTTGAGCAAGGTTTATTGGATTTTAAGCTTGAAATCGAATAGGGCGCTAAGATTTTCCGCTAAAAGCTGGCTCTTCCTTAGTCTGCCTGACAACTTGGTAGTTGAAACTTCAATAGGCCGTTTAGCTACTTTGCCTCGTTTCGCGAGGGGCTCTATAATAGAGAAGTCACTTGTCAGAAATTTTCTGGCAGAAATTTCTCGGGTGATAAAATAATCGGGCTAAGGAACACGGTATGAAGTTGCGAATTAAGGTCATCGAATCAGTTCCATCTGCCGATGCTGTTCTGCCCCGCTTGATCGGGCAAGTGCTGTTTCTATTGTTCACCTTTTACGGACTGGCTTCCGTCAGTGTTTTTGCTGCGGAAGAAACAACTAAATTCCAAGGCGAAGCCGAATCGGACGAAATAGGCCGGGCCGTGCGACCGGTGAGCTTGATTCCAATTCGCCTTCCGCTTATCGGCAATGCCGACCGACAGTACCAAGGCCAAATCCGCCGGGCCATTGACCGTTTGCTTGCTGCAAACCAAGCGGGCCAAGAGCGACCTTTGTTGGTGCTCGAGTTGGTTCCCTCCGATTCAGGCGAAGCAACCGAGTTTGAACGGTCACTCCGATTAGCTCGCTATTTGATGAGTTCGGAACTTGCAGGTGTCAAAACAATTGCTTATCTGCCCCGTACGGTCGAGGGACATGCGGTGCTCGTTGCGCTTGCTTGCGAAGAAATCGCTATGGCGCCCGATGCTCAAATGGGAATGGCCGGCAAAGCGGAAGATGCTTCGCGACCCGTTGAGCCTTCGATCTTAGCTGGCTATCGACAAGTTGCTGAAACACGCCGCACCGCACCGCTGGCCATCGCCCTCGCCATGGTCGATCGGCAAGCCGAGCTGACACGCGTCGAAACGGAAAATGGAATTGAATATGTGGTTGGTTCAGAGCTAGAGCCAATTCGACAGGAAAGGGCGATTCTCTCAGAAGACCTGCTAACCAGTTCGGGTGAATTGGCGCTCTTTACGGGGCGCGAAGCGCGTGAGATTGGCTTCGTAAGCTATCTCGCTTCGGATCGCAAAGCCTTGGCACGCACGTTGGGACTTTCGTCCGACCAACTAAAGGAAGATCTCGCTTCTCGCGAAGCTTGGCGGCCGGTAATGATCGACGTCGAAGGACCACTAACTCGTGCCTTGGGACGCCGTATCGAAACCTTGATTGGCGACGAAATGGAGAAGAACGGCACCAATTGGTTTGGTATGCGAATTGACAGCACCAATGGCGATTGGCAAGCAGCGATTCGTTTGTCGCGAGTTGTTGCCGAACTTGGGGGCGAACAAGCGCACACGGTGGCGTACGTCGCTAACCGGGCTGAGGGGCCCGCTACTTTGGTCGCGCTCTCCTGCCAAGAATTAGTCATGCAAAAGGGTTCGAGTTTAGTTGGCGATTCTAACAATTCCTCGGAACCGATTGATGAAGGAATCATCCGAATCGAACAAGTCCGAGAAAAAGAAAAGAATGGTGATAAACCCCAAGAGAAAGATGACGACGACCCCCCCGGTCGCCGGCTAGGCGATGGCTTCGAGAAAATTCTCCCTCGTGAACAACTCGAACAAAGAGAACGCGAAAGAAAGCAACTGAACGAAGCCATCGTGAGCACAATCCGTGAACAACTAGCCTTCAAAACCAATCGAAGCTGGTCATTACTTGCTTCGGTAGTTGATGACGAGATGCAAATTAGCTCCTACCGTAATCGTGAGACTGGCGAGACTCGTTTCCTATGCGAAACGGAACGAAACGAGCTAGCAGATGCACGCCAATGGCAGCGTGGCGAGTCGCTGGTTGAAGCGGGTGAACCCTTAAGCCTCGATGCCGAGCAGGCTGAGTCGACTCGCATTGCCAACGAAGTGATTGAACAATTCGATGACTTGCCAGCATTGTATGGCTTTACCGAATCGCCCCGAACTGCCAAACCCAATTGGGCCCTAGAACTCGTCGAAGCCCTGGCATCGCCTGGCTTCGCAGCCCTTTTGTTGGTAATTGGCGTCGTAGGGATTTATATCGAAATTTCTTCACCGGGAATGGGGATTGGCGGGTTCATTGCAACACTCGCCCTGGTACTCTTTTTTTGGAGTAAGTACCTCGACGGAACGGCTGACTGGCTTGAGGTTATGTTATTCGTAACGGGCTTTTTGTTTGTGTTAGTCGAACTGCTCGTTTTGCCCGGATTTGGCATTTTTGGCCTCGGTGGTGCGCTATTGATGGTCGTGTCGCTAGTCTTAGCAAGCCAGACATTTGTGCTGCCAAAGACCGAAACGCAGTTATCCGAGCTACGTGATTCACTGGCAGTCATAGCCGGATCAGGAATCGTTTGCCTGGGCATCGGCCTAGTGCTTCGGCAGTATTTGCCACGCTCGCCCCTGTTTCGTCGTATGATGTTGCTGCCGGAAGAAGAAGCGGATCGGATAGAGATTGAAACACGCGAGACATTGGCCCACTACGAGCATCTTGTTGGCCAAACCGGCATTGCTACGACCCCGCTGTTACCATCGGGACGAGCCGAAGTAGCAGGAGAGATCGTCGATGTCATAACCGAAGGGGAAGCGATCGACCGAGGGGAGGCGATTGAAATCGTTTCCGCCAAGGCTGCTCGGGTAGTTGTGCGACGGAGTCGTTAACATTATCGCCTCACTGGCGAAAGGTTTTGTTGCGCTAACTTGCCAAAGCTTGCTATAATGCAAGCGATGCTTCGCCACGATTGTGACATGCACAGCATAAACCGAAAGATCGTACCGACCGATGAACGTATTTGATGATTTTTCGATCGCCCTACTGCTAACTTGCATTGGGTCGCTTCTGTTAATCGCTGAAGTCTTCTTCCCCTCGGGTGGATTGCTTGGCCTGTTTGCTGGTTGTGCGCTGCTGGGAGCGATTTACAGCGCCTTCAATTCGGCTGGCATTATGGGAGGCCTCGTGTTTGCCACGATCGAAGTCGTCTTGGTACCCGTCTTGCTTTACTTTGGTTTGCAAATTTTGCCACATACACCGATGGGAAAAATCCTCGTCGGCAGCGCGCCGACAGCTGAGGAGGTCTTGGTCGATGATGATCGTCACGACTTAGTAGGCCGAGTGGGAGTTGCTCGCTCGAAACTTTTGCCATCGGGTGCTGTCGAGATCGACGGGCAAGTGATTGACTGCGTCAGCAAAAGCCAAGCGATTGAGCCGGGTGAATATGTTAAAGTCGTTGAGGTGCGGGCCAACCGAGTTGTCGTACGCCGAGCAGGTGCCGAGGAACGCCCCTCGAATGCCTCACCTGACGACCTGTTAGCCCGACCTGCCAAAGAAATTGGGCTGGATGATTTCGCTTTTGATCCTGATTCAAACGCCTAGGACTTGCCCAGATTGCCTCTGACACCGGTTTGAAGCTTGAATC
>CAYGQU010000034.1:5206-12154 GCA_964352045.1 uncultured Planctomycetaceae bacterium | reverse complement strand
ATTCATCCCCCCTGCCGATTATCTGAGAAAAGCATCTGTTGTTTCAGTAATTGAAATCAGTATTTTCAACTGTTACAGCTGTGACCTCCTATCATTTATTGGCAGAGCAATAAGGCCTCTAGGACCAAGATTTTCATGAGCACCGTAATCGACGCGGACCTGAAACAAACGATCCTTTCGACCGCCGCCTTTGGCCCACGCGAGATCGAAGAAATCACAGCGAAAATCGCTGCAAATTACAACAAGTACAAAGAGCTACGCGAAGCTGTTGAAGAACTCGAAGAGCAGCCAAGCCGAACGCCAGCTACTTCGGCCAAGCTCGGTGTATGCCTCTATTTGGTTGGTCGCTATAGCGATGCAATCGAGGTGCTAACGCATGCTGATGGCGGTGCCCTCACGCACTTCTACCTGGGCAAAGCGAACCTGGCTTTGGATAACTACCAAGCCGCTATCACCGCCTATGAGTCGTCTGAAAGGGCTGGTTACGACCGAGATACGGTCCTCCTCTGCAAGGCAGAAGCGATTCGTTACTCGGGAGATACCGAAGGGGCATTGCAGCCGCTCAATGAACTATCAGGCGCAGTTGAACAGACAGCCGAATATCTCTACCAGCGTGCCATTACAGTACAAACCTTGGGAGGTAGCTCGGACGAGGTAATCGCCCTGCTCGAACGGGCGGTTCAGGCAAATCCTGCCCACGCCGGTGCACTGTTTGGCCTCGCCATCCAAAACGATCGTCATGGCAACGACGATTACGCTCGTGAATTGTACGAAAAAGCAGCCCAGCAGTTCCCAACCCACGTTGGCACCTTGCTCAATTTGGGCATCCTGTACGAAGACCTCGAACAGTACGAACGGGCTAAGGGTTGTTACCAACGCATCCTCGACGTGCACCCGAGCCACGAACGGGCTCGCCTCTACTTCCGCGATGCGGACGGCAGCCGAGATATGTTCTACGACGAAGAAGCTCGTCGACAACAAGATCGTATGTCGCAGATCCTCAGTATTCCGGTCACCGACTTCGAGCTTAGCGTTCGCAGTCGTAACTGCCTGCAAAAAATGGGCATCATGACCCTCGGCGACCTGACCGAGACGACCGAGCAAGAACTGTTGCAGAGCAAAAACTTTGGCGAGACTTCGCTCGTAGAAATTCGCGAAATGCTGGTTTCGAAGGGCCTCGACCTCGGTCAATACGCCCAACAAAAACGTGAAGAAGAACCTGCCTACAATCCCGAATCGCTTTCACCCGACGAACGAGCGCTGCTCGATCGTCCGATTTCAGACCTTGGTCTCTCGGTTCGTGCTCGTAAGTGCATGGTTCGACTAGGTCTTACCACGATTGGTGAATTGGTCCGCCGCACGCCCGATGACTTGCTCGAATGCAAGAACTTCGGCGTGACTAGTCTGATCGAAGTTCGGGAAAAGCTCACGATACAAAACTTGAGCCTTCGTGGCGAATAGATAGGCGATCCTCGCTCGTGACGTCTGACATCAATACGAAGACCGGCACTCATACAAACACCGGGCTGAAAACCAGCGTTGGCCATGCCGTCACGTTTGAACTGTTGAATCGCTATGATGACGCGTTAGAGTTCAATCAAAGCGACCCACGATTAGGGCCACGGATGGGACCACGTCGTGGTCGTCTGCATACACCACATGGCACGGTTGAAACGCCTACCTTTATGCCGGTAGGCACGGTTGGAACCGTCAAGGGAGTCGACGTCGGACGGCTCGCCGGCACCGGCGCGCAAATGGTGCTAGGCAACACCTATCACCTGGCCATTCGGCCAGGCGAAGAGACCGTTGCCAAATTGGGTGGATTACACGCTTTCTCGGGTTGGCAAGGCCCGATGCTAACCGATTCGGGCGGATTTCAGGTCTTTAGCCTTGCCCACAAGCGCGACATTGATGAGCACGGCGTGCGGTTCCGATCGCATGTCGATGGTTCGGAAATTGAACTAACGCCCGAGCGATCGGTCGAGATTCAACAGCAGTTAGGTGCCGATGTGGCGATGGTGTTTGACGAGGTCATCAGCCTACCGGCCACGAGAGAAGAGACGCGTCGAGCGATGCTTCGTAGCCTCCGTTGGGCCGAACGCTGTGTCGCTGCCGCCAACAAGCCTGATCAGTCTCTTTTTGGCATTGTCCAAGGGGGCCTCGACGCCGAGCTGAGGCAAGAGTCAGCCGAAGGCTTAGTAGCGCTCGACTTCGCTGGCTACGCCATAGGAGGGCTGAGCGTGGGCGAGCCAGCGGCTGACATGTATCGAACGATCTCGGCAACCGTGCCCCATCTGCCCACCGAACGGCCTCGGTACCTTATGGGGGTCGGCACGCCCAACGATTTAGTCGAATCCGTCGAACGAGGCGTCGATATGTTCGACTGTGTCATGCCGACCCGTAATGGGCGAAATGCTCTCGCCTTTACCGACGAAGGCCCCCTTCGGCTCCGTAATGCTTGCCATACGCTCGATGACAGGCCTCTCGAAACAGACTGCCCCTGCCTTGCTTGCCAACGCCACAGTCGGGGTTACATAAGGCACCTCTTCCGGGCGGGTGAAATGTTAGGCCCGATCCTGCTATCGGTCCACAATCTAACCTACTACCAGCGTCTGATGGCTGGCATGCGGCAAGCGATCGAAGAGGGGCGTTTTGCCGAGTTCAAAGCGGCTAAGCAGTCGGGGTGGGAGTCGAAATCGGCGTCAAGCGAGAGTTAATGTGCAACTTAAAACGCAGACCCCCCCTAACCTCCCAAACCACCAACATACTAGCTAATCGCCTCGTACAGCTCGTACAGTCCTCATAGCTCCCCTTTCCCCTTAGGCCATAAGGCTTTATGATCCGCGATTCGATCCCGTTTGTCGCGACTCGCTAGAGCCGCTGGCATGAGCTTCATTTCGCTTCGGATACAATCCACTTTGTTTGCCCACTTCTTAGAATCTAACGCTGCTGGCAACCTCCTCGTAAAGCTACACGAGAAGGGCTTGCTAATGCTGCTAGCGCAAGAGGGTGGTGGCGACGGAGCAGCGGGGGGAGTAAACCCCATGGCAGTCTTCCTGCCCTATGTGCTCATCGGCTTATTGGCTTACTTTTTGTTTGTTGTCCCCTCACGGAACAAGCAGCAAAGATTCCAAAAAATGCTCGATGGACTAAAAGAAAATGACCACGTTGTTACCACTGGTGGCATCCACGGAGTGGTAACGAACGTGAACCGAGAACAACTCAAACTGACCCTCCGCGTCGATGAATCGAGCGGTGCCAAGCTAAAAGTCAGCTTTTGGGCAATCGACTCGATTGAAGCCGACACAAGAGAACCTTCAGCAACCAACAAATCATAACCCCTTCGGTAGGTTCCGAGCTGGCTACGGAAAGCGAGCTATGAACAGACCACCTTAAAAGTTAACTCTCATGCTCACACAGCTCGTTTCCAACTCAACCACTCGGCCAGCAAGCCGACTCTTATTCGCGTTGATCCTTGCCACGGTAGCAATTACCAGTTCGGCAATCACCAGCTCATATGCCCAAGACACCCCTACCGCAGAATCTACGGTAACCGAGGTGGCGGAAACGGCTGTCGAGAGCACAGCCGAGGCAGTTGAAACAACAACCGAGGCCGCAGCCGAAGCAGTCACCGATACGGCAACCGAGGTTGCTGAGAAAGTCGCATCGGATGTTGGGGAAGAAGTCGCCGAGGTGGAAGAAGCTGCTGGTTCAATGAGTCTGCAAGCCGTGCTTATCACGATCGGCATCATTGCCTTGCCGATTTTGCTTGGTAATCTGATTGCCAAGAACCTACGCATGCCCGAGCAAGCTTGGAAGCTAGCCACCATGTTCCTCACGCTGGCGATTGCTGGCCTTGCCGTCGCGACCGGGAAATTCAAAGGGGGTCCTGACCTCGCTGGAGGCGTAACGCTCGTCTACGAAGTCGCTAACGAACCACAAGCCGAGCCAGCCGAAGGGGAAGAACCTGTTGAAGCTGCCCCCAAAGCAAAGGTCGATGAGCGGCTTATCGGTGCTTTGAAACAACGTATTGACCCGAGCGGTACCAAAGAAGTTTCGATTCGTGAATTCGGCGACGTGATTGAAATCATCGTCCCCAAAGCGGGGCCTGAAGATCTTACCTATCTCAAACGTCGCATCACCGAGTTGGGACAACTCGAGTTTCGCATCACGGCCGACCCGCGTTGGACTGAAGACCAACCCCTCATCGAAAAGGCGTTGGCACTCTCACCAAGTCAAAAGATCGTTATGGTCAACGAACGCCCCAAAGCTGAATGGGTTGCCTACGATGAGAACCAATTCTCAGCAAACGATCCACGCTTGGTCCAACGGACCGCTGGTAGCCGTCGCGAAGCGCTCGTTTTGATTGACCGCTATGATGTGACAGGTGAATACCTCTCAAGTGCCGCAAAAGGGGTCGACGAAGTTGGTGCCGCGGCAGTTGACTTTACACTCAACGCCAGCGGGGGCCGTCGCTTCGGTAAACTCACCGGTGACAACTTGCCAAATACGGCGACCGGCGCTTATCGCATGCTGGGTATTTTGATCGACAAGAAGCTCATCTCGGCGCCACGCTTGAATAGCCGAATCGAAAATCGTGGACAAATCACCATGGGTGGCGATGTGGACGAAGTCGAATTCATCGTCAGCATACTCAATGCGGGTAGTTTGCCAGCGGCGCTAAATAAGACGCCGATCAGCGAAGAAACAGTTAGCCCCACGCTAGGGGCTACGACAATCGAAAAAGGTCGTCAAGCAATCATCATTTCGCTTGCTGCTGTGCTATTGTTCATCTTATTCTATTATCGCTTTGCAGGTTTGGTTGCTTGCTTTGCATTGGCTGGCACCTTGCTATTGGTGCTCGGTGCGATGGTCATCATCCAGGCAGCTTTCACGCTTCCTGGCCTTGCTGGTTTGGTGCTTACCATCGGCATGGCGGTTGACGCCAACGTACTGATTTTCGAGCGGATTCGTGAAGAATTAGCCAAGGGATCAAGCTTGCGAATGGCAATCAGCAACGGTTTCGACCGTGCAACGACCACCATTGTCGATGCCAATGTTACAACGCTCATCACAGGGATCGTTCTTTATTCGATTGGTACAGACCAAATTCGTGGCTTTGCCGTCACGCTCGTTCTGGGCATTATCATGAGCATGTTTACGGCGATCTTCTGTAGCCGAATCATCTTTGATATCGCCGAGCGTCGGCGTTGGATTAAGTCGCTGAATTTCTCTAGCATCATCGGCAAAACCGACCTAGATTTTGTTGGCATGCGACACATAGCAACTGCCTTTTCCTTGCTGCTTATCGGCATTGGAATGGCTGGTGTCTACTACCGAGGCGAAGATCTACTCAACATCGACTTCACAGGGGGCTCAAGCATCACCATGGTGCTTGAAGAACCCGAAGAACTTAGCGCCGTTCGCGAGAAACTCCTATCGACCGATCTAGCGGACAAGAACTTACTCGTTGTCGAACGTGGAGAAACGAACACTCGTTACACGATCAATAGTAGCCTTGAAGAAGTCGAACTAGCCGAGGATATCATCACCACGGCATTTGGTAATGAATTACAGACATACGAACTTGAAATTGGCACCCCTGTCGCCTTTAGCGAACCACTCCCCTCGGGTGCCGCAGAAGAGGCTGTCGGATTCGAAGGAACGGATATTCCTCTGAGCTTTAACGAAGGAGCGTCGTTCGGCGAGAACGATGGTTTGGCACACGATCCCTTGATTGACGAAGTGCAAGAGATCCTCAAAGCCCAAGGGCATGTCGGCATGCTTCCTCAGCTACTGAACGATGATTACACGCCGGGCACCAACCAATTGTTCAAAGAGTGGAAACTACGCCTTGGCTTGAACGAGGCCGACTCGATTGCAGTGGCGAACGCGTTACGAGATAGTTTTGTAAGTCGCCCCGTCTTCCCGCTAGCGAACAAGATTGGTAGCCGCGTGGCGGGCGACCTTCAGCAAACCGCTATTAGCGCTATCTTGGTATGCCTCTTAGGAATTGTCGCCTATCTTTGGTTCCGATTCCAAAACGTTGCGTTTGGCCTTGCGGCGGTAGTTGCATTGATCCACGACGTACTTGTCACGCTAGGTGTAATCGCCTTATCCGCATTTGTTGTCAATGCGGCTCCTGGTTTGGCAACGGCGCTTAAATTAGATGCCTTCCAGATTAGCCTGCCAATCGTGGCTGCCTTTGTTACCATCATCGGTTACTCGCTGAACGACACGATCGTTGTCTTCGACCGTATCCGTGAAGTCCGTGGCAAAAGCCCCGACATCAAGGCTGCCATGGTCAACAAGAGTGTTAACCAAACGCTAAGCCGTACGTTGCTCACTTCGCTTACAACTTTGATCGTTGTTATCATCCTTTATCTCATCGGAGGGGCAGGCATCCATGGCTTTGCCTTCTCGTTGGTGGTGGGGGTACTCGTTGGTACCTACAGTTCAGTCTTCGTTGCATCGCCTGCGTTGCTATGGATGACCGACCGTGGCCTCGGCAAAGAGGAATTGCTCGAAGAAACCAACTAGCTTACTACTAGTTTATTAATATTTGCCATTTGAATCATGGCAATGAGCGTGGGCTGAACTCGTTTCAGTCCACGCTCTTTTCTTGTTGGGATAAGAAGAGAACGGGGATGGTTTATTCTTTTCTCCAAAGGTAAAACCAACTTTTATGAGGGGTAGACACTCTAAGCCGATTGAGGACTGCTCATGAAAGTCGGTGCCCCAATGGGGGCTGATTCGAAAATGAACCAAAGGTCGTGCTTTAGCGTACCTTGTTCTTAGTAGACGCCTTGCCTTTCTCGACAAGAGCACACTGGCGTTAGGTCTTTGCTAATCGGCAAGCTTTATCAGCAACGTTGATTTCATCGGAAGAAAATAACGAATGATCGTTCAGATGATTTTGCTAGCTTGACGAAAAGTTTAGGTAAGGAA
>CAYGQU010000034.1:0-5196 GCA_964352045.1 uncultured Planctomycetaceae bacterium | reverse complement strand
GCTCCCAAGTTCACGGAAGAGCCAATTACGCCAGCGTCTGGCATAGCGCCCCACCACGGGGTCAGTATGCAAGTGCGCGCGGACCAAGGTTAACACCGTGAACGAAATCGCTAAAGTCTTTTCAAGTCTTCTTTTGCTGGGCGCTGGATTTGTCGGTGCCTCAATGTTTGGCCCACCTGATTTGGTCGACCAACTTGCAGCCCAATGGAAAGTACCGCCAACGGAAGATCCGCAAGGACTTCGACCACTTGAGCAGGGCATTCCACATGCTCCCTCGCAATTGCCAAGCATGGTGGCTCAGGCGACACCGATCCACGGTTCGCAAGTCGCTCCGATTCGACAAATGGCTTCGCACGCGGACACTGCTACGTTAGCTGCAGACGTCGACCGATCAAATCAAGGTGTCACCACCATTTGGAATAATCAAACCGAAGTCGCAGCAACGCAGCGGCCTAATACGGATTGGCTCAATGCGATTCATGCTGATACGAATCGCCCTACAATGGTAGCAGCGGATCCAATCGCTCGGGTAGCCAACAAGACGATCGATGCGACTTCGCCCGACGCTTGGGGTGTGCCTAGCTGGGAGGGCTCAAGCCAATTCGCGAGTCAATCGAATAGTCCTGATAGTTCGGACCTGCTAGCCGCACCTCAAAGTGAGCCAACTCAGACAAAGCATGCCGATGATTCGTTTTGGAATCACCCGCTTAGGGGACCACAGAATGCGAACCTGAATGACCCCGTCAATGACTTTGCATTAACTAACTCGAATCAAGCATCGGTCGAAGAGTATGAAGCATCACGCTACGAACCGAGTCCGTTCGGCCAGCTCGAAGCACCAGCGGTACAACGGATCGACTTGCCTTCTGGCCCCGAGAGAACGCATGTCGTAACTGATGGCGACACACTGCCGATGCTTGCCGAGCGTTACTTAGGTGACGCAGGTCGGGCACAAGAGCTTTACGAGTTAAATCGTGATCGCTTGCAGCATCCTGATTTGCTGCCGATAGGAATTATTTTGCGAACGCCGCAAGCCCCTGTCCGGCGTACCGAGGTGCATGCAACTGCTCGCCTGAATTCGTCTCGCGGACCCTACCCTACTGCTTGGCAAAGTGAAATGGGCCCTTCTTTTTCGCATCGCGAACCGCTGGCATCGACCCCTTTCTCTACAATCTCCGATGCAAAGAATTCGTCTTCAGAAGCTTCTTCGCATGGAGGCAACTATCGGCAATCGCAATTGGTGCCGATTGGGGAATCAGCCGAATTGCCAGCCGCGCCTGTCCCAACGTCTAACTACCAGCAAGATTGGTCTTGGTAGGCTCCGATTTACGGAAGCTAATTAAGTGATTCAGACGATCTCGGTCGAAGCCAGTTTACCCTTGCTGGGTGAACTGGCTTGCTTTAGATAGGTATCGAGCGTTGCCACCGGAGCACGCCCTTCTATTTTATCGAGCATTTGGATGGAAGAATATGTCATCATCGCACCAAAGGCTAGGTAGCCTAGCAGACCGAAAGTAAAACCAACAATCATACTTGTCTCGATCGTTCCCGACTCGAAGGGAAAGAAATAGGGGCAAGTAATTAAAAAGGGGATGCAAGGTGCAAAAAAGATCATTGCCTCATCTCCCGCATTTGCAATGGCTAGTAGCGGGCCAATAAAAATTAAATAGCCACCACCGATGAAGAGCATAGCCGCCACTGCCGACGTTGTCGCTTTGGTCGAACTCTTCATGCTCAACGACAAACGAATTGCGAATGCGGTCACGGCATACGCTGTGGCAGCCAAGATGATCACCAGCAACAAGAGCGTGATTATCGCTTCCGGCTCAAAAAGCAGACCAAGCGTGGGGAACAAGATCAAGAGACCCATTGCCCAGCGATAGGCGTACAGATTACCCCCTATTTTCGCCATGATAATTTCTCGGGCTGTAATCGGAGTCGCCATCAGCGAAAGCCATGTTTCGCTCTCGCGCTCTTGCGGGATCAATCCAGCCGCACGCCCCGTGATGCCTAATAGTACGAACGTACCGAGGAAGCCATTCATAGCCATTGCCCCTTCGATATATTGTCTACCCGAATAACGACCAGAAGAGAACAAGGCTGATATAAATTGCCATCCCAACGGTAAGATGATCATCAACATAACAATCCCAGTAACGATTTTTTTTAATCGTTTGCCAGTGCTCGGCTTCTCGGTTGTGGTGAAAATCTCTTTCCAAAGCATTGGCATCGTTTCAAATGGCGGTCGACGCTTCTTCACTTTTGGCAGTCCGCTTTTTGGCTTCGCGATTTTGCCTGAACTACGAATATGAACACGACGAATCGACAGAATCGAAATCGTTAGCAAGATAGCCGCTATGCCGAACTGGGCAAAACAATGGAGTGCTAAGCTTACCGTATCGAGGCCGACTCCCAAAGAATTGTTGGCCATGCCTCCGAACTGAAAAAGAGCAGCAATAGGATTTATGAACAGCAAGGCGCTAGCAAGTGGTTCTAAAATCTCACTAGTAAGCCATGGCAGTGATCTACGGACTAGTTGGCTAAGTACATAAATAATCCAACCACTAATAATCCATAGGAAGATACCTCCGTAGGCATTCGAGATGGCTGTGCGAGGGTTATCGCTCCAAGTGGACGTGATTAAGGCAATCGACGTAGCAAGCGTCGCTGTCGAGGCAAGGATGCCAAAGTGCCAAAGCAATAGCTCACCAGGGATGCCTCCCATGAGTCGCATGATAGCTAGAATCGGTAGCGTGGCTAGAAGCATTTGCCCTATCGTAAGCAACTTGGCAAGAAGCTTATCAAGGACAATCTCACGATTTGTCAAATCGGTTGTGAAAAGGTATTCGATCGTTCGACGCGCACGCTCGGTAGCGATCGTTCCTGCCGCTATGGACGGCGTCAAACCGATCACCCCTAAGAGCGTACCCCAAGCGAAAGTGTAATAAAAATTTGTAATCAACCGAGACATAGCTGAAATCGAAAGCTCACCATTATCGTTACCTTGCCAGCTCAAAGTTTCAGTCGTAACCCAATAGGTAAGCGAAACCAAAACAAGCATCAGCAAGCCGATCAAGGTGCGCATCACGATGTATCGACTGCGGCGTCCGGTCGAAAGCATCTCATGTCGGAAGACAGGACCAGGCATACTAACGCACCTCGTTCGAGGCACTCCAGCGAAAGGAAAGAAACGTGTGCTGCTTGGTATTCTAGCGAATTTCTTTCTACCTGCGTCGGAGAATGTCGATGAATATGACTTAGGAAGGACCAGGGCAGAGAAGAAGGCTGATGACGCTTCGTGATGTATCCGAATTGCCGCCATGTTGCATTAGGCTAAACCAGCGCAAGCAATGCCGCTACAACGCTAAGCGATCGGTAAATTGCTATTATTTTGCGGCGGGTTCTTCGTTACGGACGCGTAGCTTGGGTTTTTCAAGCACGACCGTTGCGCCTGACTCGAGGCTTTTGGTGAGCCAAACGCTCGAACCAACAATTGCTTTTTTGCCTACAACCGTGTCGCCACCCAAGATGGTTGCGTTGGCATAAACGACAACATGGTCTTCAATCGTTGGGTGCCTTTTCGTGTCACGAACAAGGTTTCCTTGGTCGTCGGTCGCAAAGCTCAAGGCTCCTAATGTCACACCTTGATAAAGTTTCACATGCGAACCAATGACACAGGTCTCACCAATCACAACCCCCGTACCGTGGTCGATAAAAAAATAGGGACCTATCGTCGCACCAGGATGAATATCAATTCCTGTTCGACCATGGGCCCACTCGGACATCATGCGTGGTATGAAGGGGATATCAAGTTCATAAAGCAAATGCGCTAAACGATAGACGGTGATTGCTTCAAGTCCGGGATAGCAAAAAATCACTTCGTCGGTTGATTTGCAGGCCGGATCGCCATCGAAAGCAGCTTGGACATCCGTTGCAAGGATCTTACGAAGCTCGGGTAGTTGATCCAAGAAGAGAAGCGTTTTTGCTTGGCCCAGTGCCTCGAAGGCGGCTGCTTCTTCACAGTCGATTAACGTCCCATTGCGGACGGCATCGTGGCGTAACGCTCTGCCAATTTGCTGTGTAAAACGATCGTGCAATCGATCGACTAGATCACCTACATAGTAATTGATATTCGCTCGATGAAGTCCTTCGCGCTGGCGGTAGCCAGGATAAAGAATCTCCATCAAGTCATGAATTGCCGCCACAATTTCGTCGTACTTAGGCAACGGGCAATGATCGAGATGATTCATAGTGCCGACTTCGTCGTAGGTGGCGACGATACGATCGGTTAAGGCAGGAAGCTGATCTTTTTTACGAAAGTCGGTGGCCATAATAGGGCTCCGCGTGAGATCGCACTTGGTTTACCAGTAGAGGAAAAGGCCGTGCGGCAAGTGGATGAATTCCCTCTTCGATCAAGCCTTAGGGCTTGCTAGCAATACTGGCAAATCAGGCCAAAATTGCAAGGGAAATAACGAACGCTTCCCGCGCTAGGCGGGGCTCATACAGAGACAGCCGTCTGCACCTTCCAATAGAATGCGACCTAATAGTACGCGGCTAACAGCATTTTTTGGGTCAAACTTGCTCATAAGAAGCTTATCTTAGGCCTGTGAATCGCTAAATGCAATTAGTATGAGTAGGACCTCGTCCTTATTCTATTAGTTCGGTAATCGCACTGGAAAAAGCCATATTTTTTTCCGATTTGGCACTGCCGAACGCAATGAAAAGGGATTAAACGACATTCTTTGTATAGTACGAGATCAACATACTTCGATTGCATAGAGGCCCTTTCCAAGTGCTTTGAAAAACAAACAGTCGCCAACCACAGATCAGGTTCTTGGAAAAGAATCAGCCACGAAGGCACTTTCCGAAATAAATGAAAGTGGCCGAGAGAGCTATGCGCAACGCGTGTCGGCAATTTATGGCAAGTTGGCAACAATCGCTACTGCGATGATCGGCGATCGAAACGAAGCGGATGATTTGGTTCAAGAGGCGCTTATGGTCGGGCTAAAAAAATACGCCGATTTTGAGTCAGGTACCAACTTTCAAGCGTGGATGACACAAATCGTTCGCTATCAAGCAAGCAATTGGCGCTCGAAGAAGACGCGGCGTCGAACACAAGCTGCCGACCCCTATTTGATCGATCAAGAAAACGCTCTTCTCCACGGTGATAAAAATCCAACCTCTATTGAATTAGGA
>CAYGQU010000033.1:0-12158 GCA_964352045.1 uncultured Planctomycetaceae bacterium | reverse complement strand
GGGTTTTTTCAGAAGTCTTGGGGGGGACTCCCTCGTAAGCGAATACAACGGCATAATCTCTTCAGATCGCTAGTTTTTCTTGCCGCCTAACGACTTTTCGCTCTGGGAAACTTATATGACTGCTGAAGTAATCCGAATTGAAGATGCCACGACCAGGGCTTCGGCTGAAATCCTTCTTAGTCAGGGCTTTAATTGCTTTAGCTGGAAAGTCCCTGCGAAGGAGGAGGCAACTGGTTTTCGTGAAATGCTTTGGGCCCATGAGAATTACGCCTCGGGCGAAGAGCGAGCCTCGGGGTCGGGTATTCCGCTGCTGTTTCCCTTTCCAGGAAGAATCGAAAAAGGGTTTTTCACATTCGAAGGAGAAGCACTTCAATTGGCCGATACAAGCGCCAATGGCAACGCGATCCATGGCTATGCTTTGGATAACCCATGGCGTGTCTTTGACCAACAGGCGGACCGAGTCACGGCTCATTTCCAACCCTCGGTCGATGCCCCTTCGGTACTTGGGCAATGGACGGGTGATTATCTCCTCAAGGCGACTTATCGAATCGAAGGCAATCAACTTCACTTTGATTTTGAAGCTTACAACCTGGGTGCTGAAAGCTTGCCTTTTGGATTCGGAACGCACGCTTATTTCCGTTTGCCAATTTCTGGACAAGGAGCATCCGAACAGACTCTCGTCACGGCTCCGATCGATGGCGAATGGCTTTCTAATGAAATGATCCCTACCGGCGAATGTGCCAAACTGGCTACCGATCATCCCTTGGTAGCCGGTTCAGCGTTGTCAGGTGCGAATTACGATACACCTTTCCGAATTCCCCCAGGCGAATCGGAACTGCTTACCACCACCTTGAAGGATCCCACGACAGGCCGCCGACTAGTGCAAACATTTGATCGTAGCATGACGTGCTGCGTTGTCTATTTGCCACCGCACCGCGAAGCGATTTGTTTAGAACCCTATACCTGCGTGCCGAATCCGTTTGGCATGAATGAGAAAGGTGTCGATTCGGGTTTAAGAGTTTTGCCGCCGGGCGAGTCGTATCATACAAAAGCTCTTTATGAAGTAATCTGAGATTGCTTTTGTCTCAAATCCAGTGAACGACAAAGACAAGAAGTGCATTTAAGGACAAATGACAAAGTCTAGAATCGCAACGGACTCTTCCTTTTCCTTTTTTGTCAGGGTGGTTCCAATAAAAAAATCCGAGCCAAGAGACAATTAGGAATCTCTTAGCTCGGAATGTATTTTGGTTTGAATGCGAGAAGTTTAGTTCTCAGGTTCTTTCTTGAGTTCTTCGAGCGTGCCACCGGGTAATTTGCCCGCTACGATTAGTTCACCAAAGGTAGGAGCTCCTTCGGTATCAGGATCCGACGTTAGTGCGGCAACGGTTTCAATCGCAGCGAGAATTTTTTCGACATCGTCCTTGTCCTTCTTGTGAAGCAACTCGTGGAGTGCTTCGCCGTAAGCATTTCGGTTCTTCCTTTTTTTTCCTTGGTGACAGACTAAGCAACTATCTCTTTTGCTCAGTTCGGCAAAGCCTTCAGGCGTTTCTGCGTACTTCGTTACGTACTGCTTGAGGAAGTTAGGTACCGCAAGAGCTGGTGTTGTGATTAGGCTACAAACTATGAGGAATAGCAAGAAACGTAAAGCGGTTGGCATTGGTGAGCTCGCGTTAATGATTATGACTGATGGGGAAACAACCAATATTTCTTTATTTCCATTCTACCTAAACAAGATACGGTGTGAACTATAAAATTAGATGTCTCTCTGTTTGGAAAACCATCTGATCTACTGTTTTTTACGAGGACTTTCCAAATACCTACGAATTCAAATGCAACAAAAAAACTGCTGCATTATTCGACGACGTCGTTATTTGGCCCCTTGGCTTTTAACTCGTTTGTTGTCTTTCCAACGGGTTCTTTTTTCGCATCTTCAAGTGAGCCTCCGGGTAGTTCTCCAGCAAGGATCAAGTCGCCAAAAGTTTGGCCATCAGGGTCGGTGGTATCAACGGGCATAGCTGCGACTTTTTCGAGCGCCTCGTTGATCTTGGTTTTATCTTTTTTATCGTCTTCACCCAGGAAGAGAGCTAATGCCTGGCCGTATCGGTTGTTGTATTTGTGGTCGTTATCTTCGCCTTGATGACAAACAAAGCACTTTGCACTGCGTACGACGTCGCGGAACTCTTTGTTCTCACGTCCAGCATAAGCTTTCTGAAATTCTTTTTGAAACTGAACGTAGGCGAAGGCCTCGGAAGCGAATGCGAAAGTCAACAAGAGCACCATGAACCGCAACGCGATTTGGATCTTTGAAAAATTAATTTTAAATAGCGAATCAAGCCGTCTAGAAGTCATGACAGAGAAGTCCTAATAAGATCGAGCAAGGGGTTACCTGTTGTGGCCGCACAAAGAAATTGGCTTAACAGGGAGTTTGGCTAGGCCGGATATAAGATACCCTGTAGTAAGCTGACCAACAGGAGTGCCGTCTTAGCTTACCTACGCGCTGTCTTATAATTAACAGCAAGTTATGTTGAAAGTACTTCTAGGAAAGGTTCATCAAGTAGGTAGATCTAATAATTTGATCCAACAGTTTAATCAAGTAGGCCGCGATCAAATAGGCCGATCAAGTAGGGATGACAGGAGTCGAACCTGCACTCCCGAAGGAACTGGAACCTAAATCCAGCGCGTCTGCCAATTCCGCCACATCCCCTCGATCGTATTTAGGCAGCTAGAAGTATAACCCATGAATCGGTGTTAGGGAGGGGGCTTCTCGATGAGAGTTTGGGCAGAAAGTGAAAATAAATCTCGAGATTTTTACTATTTTGATGATCACGATTTCTTGAATTGGACGCATCTCAAACATAGACCCGACGATGGTAGACGTACCATTCGAAAACCAAGACGACGAGTGCTGCTAGCAGTAAATAACGCCAGAGTTCTTTTCTGGCAGGGGCAGCCCCGGCCGTAGCACTTACTCGGATATTCCCAATCTTGAGGCTGGCGACGCCAATGGGGTTGGATTCTGTCGAAGTGGAATCTTCCGCATTCGCAACAGAATTATCCTGACGGAGCCGAACGTCACTTTCTCGTCGGTCGAACAGATTGACGGCAAATCGCTCGGTAACACTTCCCGATTCACGCACCTCATAGATCCCCGTCTCGTCGGTCGATTGGTAGACGAAGGGTTCGCTTCCGCGGCGGCGGAGGGTGGTTGCTATGCCTTGGGGATTGGTGACCTCGATCCTGGTCGTCGTGGCTACCAAGGGGCGTAGCTCGACCGCCTTGCCGGGGTGATAGCTTCGCGCTCCGCTAGTAGAATCATTCACAAAGTACTCGAGTGCGTTGAGCCAAAACGTTGGAAAACTATGCCGATTAATCCAGTCGGTGTTGCGTTGCAGACGCCCCTCTTCTTCCACAAGGATGGCAAATCCTAAGACGGCATCTTCGTAGCCATCTCGCGGTGCGATGGCAGCGATGGCCCCTTCAGCCGCATCGATCAAGGTGGTTCCTCCTGCCGGTGGATCAACGATTAAAGTTTCAACGATATCAAAATTGCCAAGTTCAATGTGCGCTAAGAGAGGATGAGCTCGATTCCAGTCAATGATGCTTGGAGCAAAAACGGTTTGTTCTTTAGCTGCCGACGCAAGTTTTTCTTTCGCATTTTGCCAAGTCGGAATAGGAGGCAATTCGCCGATGAAAAGCGTATTTGCTCTTGGCATCTCTTCGGGCCTGCAGCGATCGTAGATGATCAAATCAAAAGCGCCAGCCGCCGCGTCGCGAAGGTGTGTTTTTGTTTTTAGGGTTGTTGGTGCGACGACTTCAACGCCCCCTAGCCGATCGGTCCTAGCCGTGGCGACTGCTTGTTCCACAGCAATGTTGCCTGGCGTAACGAGCAAAATACGTCCCGATTTGGCGTCGTTAAGTGGTGCATAGGCGATGTCGTCGATTGGCATGCGATCAGCTACTTCGACAAGTGTACTCGCAGAGATTCTTGCTTCGATATCTCCGGCCCCTGCTTCGCCAAGGGGAATAGTCATCCCCGCCGCTTTGCCACCTAAAGCCATTGATTCGTTGACTGTTTGCGGGTCGAACCCGGGTGGAACGCTAATCCTTTGTGCATCGAGCAAATCGCCGTTAAGCCGAAGCTCGATGATTGCTTCCGTCGTCGTTGGGCCATAGTTGGTGACTTGAACAAACGCTTGGCGTTGGTTAGGAATCTTTTCGTTACGTCGAGTTTCGAGCGCTGTGATAGCTAAATTGGCCGTCTTTGGTGAGCCAAGCGGAACGTATACTGGGTCGAGGTTTCCCAAGGCAAAGTCCTTGACATCATCAAACCGACCATCACTGAGCACGAAGAGGGTAGCTGATTCGGGTGGCACTACATCAACCTCGGGTGCCCCTTCTTGGACGGTTACCTGAGCCGGATTGGCGAGCCCGTCGGCAAGTTTGAGGGCTCCACCAAGATCAGTTGTTGCTATCGACGGCTCGATGGTTGCTAGTCGTTCGCGAAGTAACCGATGGTTGTCGGTGAATTCTTGAACCACGCGTGGCGTGTCGGCAAATGAGACAATCATGGCGGTCATGCCCCGATCCATCTGGTCGATTAACCCTGCCACTTTTTCTTTTGCAACCGAGAGGCGTGTTTCATCGGTAGCCTCGCCAGCATCGGCTGTCGACATACTAGCCGAGTTATCAATTAAGAAAATAAGCCGCCCGCTAGTTAGCTCGGTCCCTTGCCAACCAGGGCGTAGCAGGGCCAGAATCGCAAGCCCCACAACGAGTAATTGCAAAAAGAGCAACAAGCTTTTCCGCATCCGTTGCCACAGGCTGTTAACACGTAGATCTTCAATCGACTTGGACCACAGATAAGTGCTCGGTACCTCAATCGGCTGCCGACGGAGCTTGAGGAAATAGAGCGCAATGATTGCAGGTGGGATAGCAGCAAGCAGCGCCCACTGCCCTGGGGAAAGCGTATTGCGAAAAAGGGTTTCCATGCCGAATTCTGTTGCTAAGTCATGCGCTCTTTTCCCTTCCCGACCCTGGGAAAGGGATAAATCGTTACCGAACTAACCCACGCCGACGTAGGTAACCAGTCATCAATTCTTTCACAGGCATCTCATTCGAGGCAAGCATGTAATTCATTCCTCGCCGACCACAAAATTCTTGGGCCCCCGAGGTAAAGGCTTCAAGCGTCGCCTTATAGCGATTCAATAGTGGTGCGCTGATCGTCACCTCAGCTATGTCCGAATCTTCGCAATCGACAAGTCGGAGGTCTCCTGTCACGTCAGGATCAATTTCTTCTTGGCTCAGGATTTGAATCACATAGACATCGACGCGCTTGGCAACCAAATAACGAAGCGCCGCTTCGTAACCCTGCTTGTCCATCAGATCGCTAATCAGTACCACCACCCCTTTGCCTGCGTTGCGAAGGCAGAATTGCCGAACCCCTTCTTCGAGCGACGTCGTCTCATCGGGTTCGATTCCATTTAAGAAATCGACCATCCGGCCGACGCTTCGTCGGCCTCGTAACACTGGGCTTTGTTGCCCGCCGAGTGTTTCGATCTTCACCCGATCGGTGCGTGTGAGTCCGATGAACCCGAGCGCTGCTGCCACCTGCTTGGCATACACGAGCTTGGTTGGTTCACCGAACGCCATCGACGGGCTTGCATCGATCAGTGTGAAAAAGTGCAGATCCTCTTCTTCGAGAAATAGCTTAATAATTAGCTTGTCGCGCCGCGCGTAGAGGTTCCAATCGAGCGTCCGTAGATCGTCGCCCGCAACATAATTTCTGAAGTCGGCGAACTCGACACTTTGTCCCTTGCGTGAGCTGCGCCGTTCCCCCTTCATGCGTCCTCGAAACACCTTGCGCGTCACCAGCTCGAGCCGATCGAGCTGGGCCATGAGGTCGGGAGGCAGAATTTCGAGGGGCGTTGTGGGCAAGTGGTTTGATTGTTGAGTAGAGTATAAGTTGTGATCAAAATTAGGCTAAAGCGATAAAAAGTCGAAGGCCTCGCTCGTTTTTCACTTTAGGAGCAAGCCACGCGTTGCATTTACAATGACCTAATTTGCATTCTATCAGCCTCTGCACGGTAGAGCTAGCAGAACGAGAACCAGCAGAACAACGCTAGCAGACCGCCTGCAGAAGATGTTCAGTCAAACCGTTGCTCTTGGATCACGAAACCGAAGCCAACCTTTATAAATAGTTATCAACAGGGTCAATCAATTGGGCACTAGTCAATTGGGAGAGTGCCAGCTAGCCGACGTCTCTCAGTATTTAATAAAACTCATTACGATTTCTTCCTGCGTTCCTAAACGATAACGCGTTGCACACGATGGTTGTGGGTGTCGAGGATATGAAGTCGGTTTTTGCTGTCGATTACGATTGCCCATGGGTCCCAGAGTTCGCCAGGCCCGCTTCCTTGTGAACCCCATACACCGAGCGACTCGCCCTGGCGATTAAATTTTTGTATCCGATGATTACCGTATTCGCACAGGAATAGATCACCAGTCGCGTCCATCACGACATCGTAAGGGTAATACAATTCACCAGGGGAAGAACCTTCGGTTCCCCAATGAAAAAGCAATTCTCCTTCGGTATCGAAGACCTGAAGCCGATGGTTGCAAGCGTCGCAAACCCAAATGCGATCTTGCTCATCGACCAATAAGTTTTGCGGTCGTTTGAATTGGCCGATCTCGTTGCCGTGTGATCCCCACTCGAGTAGATATTCTCTTTCGGGCGAAAATTTTTGGACACGATCGTATTCGCCATACTCGGAAATGTAGTAGCAGCCCGTGGAGTCACGCACAACGTCGGTAACGAAACCAAACTCGCCCGGCCCATGGCCGTGGGTGCCGCCGAGGGTTTGGTCTTCGAGCAGTTCCCCTTCGAGCGTGTAATTAAGGACTCGATAGTAATGCGTGTCGGCAACCATGATATGTTGATCGAGCGGATCAAACGTTAGGCCAGTAGGCCTTCCACTATCGCGTTGTGGGGTATTCCAACTGCGGAGGAAATTACCATCGGCGTCGTAGACCAAAATGCGCGCCGTAAAATCGACCAAGTAAAGGTTGTCTTGATGATCGATTGCCATCGCTCGCGGCTTGTGCATACGCTCTTTAACAATACCGTGAACGCCCCATACTTTGTCCAAGCGGCCCATTTGCCCTTTGGGGGCTAGGTTGTCGGTGCATCCGATCATTGAGGAGGCCATGCAGGCAGCCGTCGTGTGCCAACTTAGTGATTTCAAGAACTGACGACGGCTCGTCAGACCCCTTGATCGCATGTACTGGGAGGCATTGCTTGATGGATAAGACAATGAATGCAATCAGTTGAAAGGATGAGGAAGCGACAATCGACCAATGTCGATTCAGAACAAGCTTTTTCCAATTCTCGACAATGGTCAGTAAATAGGCAAGCTCTAAGCCCCCCGGGTAGCTTGATTATATGATTACTTGCCCGCTAAGCTGTAGTATTGATAAGAATCATGGGATGCTGTTTTGGTAAGGCACCGTTTGGTGGCACTAACAAGTAGTGATTTTCCCCTTAGATTCCAAATTTTCACTTGCGGACAAACCTTTATTTTATCAAGCGATCAATCGCCGCCTGACAATTTTGTAGTCTTAAATGCCACCCTTAGTTATTGATGTCGCCCGAACAGAAGACCACCGCGATGTGGTTCATCGCGCGGTACAGGCGCTCGTAGAAGGTCACTTAATTGCCGTGCCTACCGAAACGGTTTATGGGCTGGCCGCAAGCGCAACAAACGGTAAAGCAGTGGCTCGTATGGCCGAGGCAAAAGGTCGTGGCGACAATGCACCGTTTGCTTTAGCAATAAAAAGTGCGGATGATGCCGAGGATTATTTCCCCCAAATGAATCCCCTGGCACGACGTCTAGCAAGACGCTGTTGGCCCGGTCCGGTGACAATGGTACTTGACGCAAATCATAGTGAAGGTTTAGCTTCCCGTTTGCCAGTGGAAACGTATCCGTATATTTGTCCGAATGGCACGATTGGGCTTCGCGCCCCTGCGAATCAAATCCTACAAGATGTGCTGCGCATGTTGGCAGGACCCATTGCTTTGACCAGTGTCAACCGAACAGGCGAACCAAGCGCAACAACTGCCGAGGAATGTGTCAAAGCTTTAGGAAACGATCTCGCCTTGGTACTTGATGATGGACCATCGCGATACGGACAAGCTTCATCGGTGATTCGTATCAATGACCATGGTTTTGAAATGCTCCGCGAAGGAGTTGTTGGTCGAGCGACTTTGGAGCGTTTATCCCATATGTTGATTGTTTTCGTTTGTACAGGAAATACCTGCCGAAGCCCTTTGGCCGAAGGCATTATGAAACAACACTTGGCGAAGGCGCTTGGTGTAAAAATTGATGAGCTTGAAGAGCGAGGGGTGATGGTCGCTTCGGCTGGCTTAGCCGCCCCGCAGGGCCATCCCGCAAGCGAATCGACAGCTGCCTTGTTGCAAGAACGTGGAATCGATCTGAGCCAGCACTCGGCCCAACAGCTTTCGGATCATTTGGTACGTCAAGCTGATCGGATCATTCCGATGACAAGACAACATTTGAAGACAATCCTCGATTTTTGGCCCGAAGTTGGTCCTAGAACAAGACTACTCTCGCCCGAGGGACGTGATTTATCGGATCCGATCGGAGGCCCCATCGAGGTCTACCGAGAGTGTGCCGAGCAAATCGAAGCGGGAATTGCCCATCATGCCAAAGAGATTTTACGGGAATTAGGTGTTTAAGCCCAAAATATTGGCGAATTGGTGGCTTAGCTCATCCTAGCGAATTTCCCCGATTTTGGCATAATGAGAATCTCCTCAATAGTCCGGTCGAGCGATAGGCGGCCCGAATCGGTTAGGGAGCCACGGAACTGAGAAAACTATAGAGAGAAGATTCGAGGACCCCCTATGCGCATAGCCATTGCCAGCGACCACCGTGGAGTGGATCTCAAGCAAAAAGTGATTCACAAGCTAGAATCGCTCGGGCACGAAGTGTCTGACGAAGGCACCTGCTCTAACGAAAGTGTCGATTACCCAGATTTCGCTTCGCTTGTCGCTAAGAAGGTAAGCAACCACGAAGCCGATCGTGGGGTGTTGATTTGCGGTACAGGCATCGGCATGGCAATTGCCGCGAACAAATTCTCTGGCGTGCGGGCAGCTCAGTGTGGCGATGAAGTAACCGCGGAAATTGCCCGTCGTCATAATGACTTGAATGTTCTTTGCATGTCAGCTGATTTGATGAGTCAGCGTAGCGCAGAACGAATGGTGAAAGTTTGGGCTGAAACTGAGTTCGAGGGAGGGCGTCATGCGCGGCGTCTTGAGAAGATTAAAGAAATCGAACAAGCGAATCGAAGCTGCTAATTTTTCTCTATTGATTCTTCAATAAGCTCCCCACAAACTAACCCGTTTTCTTGTCCTTCGCACGAAGCATGCCTTCAAAACTTGCTAATGATGCACTGCGAATTTGGAGCGCAGGGGTCGCGGCAGTTCAGCCTGAGCTGCTTTTTCGTGAATCATTTCATCTCGATAGCAACCAACTAAGCATCGTTGGCACCCGAGGTGACTTATTCGAAGCTGACTTGAATCAAGTTGATCGCCTTTGGGTCGTCGGTGGCGGCAAAGCAGGTGCGGCCATGGGACACGCCCTAGCAAAAGTGCTAGGCAAAAAAATCCTTAACGAAAAATTAGCGGGTGGAATCCTTTCGGTTCCCGGTGGTTGCGAAACACCTGCCATCTTAGGAACAGAAAACACGATCCAGCTAGTCGCAGGTCGGCCTCCAGCGGTTAATGAACCACGCGCTGAAGGGGTTGCCGCCTCGAGACGAATGATCGAAATCGTTCGGCAAGCTGGCCCCAAGGATTTGGTCATCTGTTTGCTGTCGGGTGGAGCCTCGGCCTTGCTTCCGCTTCCTAAGCCGCCAGTAACGCTTGAGCAAAAAGTGATCGTCGCCAAGCGTTTGGCCGAGCGCGGTGCAACGATCGAGCAACTAAACCGCGTTCGTCAACCTTTGAGTCTTCTTAAAGGAGGCGGACTCGCGACAGCTTGTAACGCTGGCAGACTTCTTACACTCGTCATCTCAGACGTTCTGGGAGATTCGCTTTCGCTTATAGGTAGCGGCCCTACCGTCTTGCCTGAAACGGGGCCCGATGAAGCGATTGCCATTCTCAAACAGCTTGGTTTATCACAGGCCCCTGAGTTCCTGCCAATCCTCGAGTTTTTAAGCCGTCAAACAGCACTTCAGCCCGAAATTTCTAAATCCGATTGCCAAACCTTGTTGCTCGCAAACAATGCAACCGCTGTCGATGCGGCTGGCATCGAAGCCGAAAAACTGGGTTACAACCATGCGATGACCAGTTCATGCGAGCCAGAAGGCCTTGTCGAACCGATCGGCAAGCAGCTTGCCGAAGCCGCCATCCGTATGCGTAACGACACGAACCCGCGAGGTCCAAATTGCCTCATCACCGGGGGTGAACCAACGGTTAACTTGGCCCCCGCAGCCGAACGTGGCCGTGGCGGACGAAACCAGCAACTGGTCCTTTCGGCATTAGAACTCATCGGCGATTGCCGTGACATCGCTCTCCTTTCAGGAGGAACTGATGGCGAAGATGGCCCTACCGATGCTGCCGGTGCGTGGATTGATTCCTCCCTTGCTGAACAAGTAAAAGAGCGGGGGGGCGATATTGCGGGCGCCTTGCGACGCAACGATGCCTATGGGTTCTTTGAACCGTTCGGCAATCTTATCATGACGGGTCCCACGCACACGAACGTTTGCGATTTGCGCGTCGTGACGGTCGATCGCTAAAAAAACTCCCCGAGTAATTGGCATCGCTCGAGGAGTTTCTATTCGTAGATAGTTAAGGGACCTAAATCAATCCCACCACCAATTATCTTGCGCAGCCGATTCAGCAATCACTTTGTGTGTCTCAGCCAATTCGCCTGATTCATCGCTCTTCAAGTTTACTGACTCGAGCGCTTCGGTCGGACGAATTTGCACGCCGCCACCGATTGGGGTCATCAGCGTGCTCCCCTTCCAAATGCTGTTTACGGCCGTAGCGACTTGTGTCGGAGCGTGGAAGGTTCGGATCGGGTACTGCTCTTCGTTATTAAAGACTTCTGCCTTCCAGCCTGTTTGGCCATAGAAGTCATTCTTGCGTATCAATGCAGCCGTTACTGCGAGATCAATGCAGTTGCGAAGCTGAGCGTAAACGGGGCTTTGCTCGGCTAGCTTGGCGTAGCTTTTGGTAAAGGCGTTGACAAAACCTTGGCTGGCACGATTCGTGCCGCCCGTTTGTTTACGAGTTCCATCACGTGAAATCATTTCGTCTTCGCCGATAAGACGAACTCCTTCGCCAACGATTTGCGCTGCGAGGCCATCGTCGCTTACTTTAAGTCGTTCGTAATCGGGAACAAAGAACCAGCGCTGTAGAGCATTTCGGCTTACCATCGCTGGATTCGCACGAGCTACATAACTCTTGAGCCGAACAGGTGGCTGTTCGAGCCCGATGCCTATGAGTTTCATTCGGTAGTCAGCTTCGACAAGCACCTGGGCAAAGTGCGTGTCGGCAGGTACACCGCCGACCGTTACGACTTGCAAACCAAGTCGTTCGCGTAGTTGTTCGACAATGAATTGTGTATCGGCTGGAGTCGCTTGGCGACCAAACTGAACGAGGAACTGTTGCATGCGCGAGAGGCCTTCGGCAGTGGGGTCAATCGAACAGTAGATCAACGGACCTTTGCCTGATTGCGATGGCTCGAAAGCTCGTAAGGCCGCTACCAAGTCTTGTAGTTCAATTACTGGGCTACCCGTTTCGATTCCAAGCATCCGACCCGAGGGGGCCTCGGCCCATGGCTCAGCTGGTCCAGCAAGGACGATTTCGCCTGTTTCAGGGTAGCAGAAGACGTAATCAATGCGAGTAAGACCCGCAAGGTTTTGCATCGTGTCGTCCACTTCAAGACCCGCTGCGAGTCGCTCAGCCAAAGCGGCTTCGAGTTTCGTTAGCGAAACTTTGCGGAGTTTGCTCATTTTGGCCAAGTCGCCATTGAGACGATTCATCGCTTCGTTGATTCGCTGGCGCGAAACCGATCCGTTAGGGTCATTGGCAATATGACGGCTAAGGACGCCTTCGGCATCGACGATCACACCGGACC
>CAYGQU010000032.1:0-12184 GCA_964352045.1 uncultured Planctomycetaceae bacterium | reverse complement strand
GCTCAGTAACTTCTGAATCACCTCCTGTCGAACCGATTGAAATGCTTTATCGAGCCGCTTTGCAGACGATTCGCTTACTCCCAATCTCATCAGCTTCATCAGGCTTAATGTCTCGCATTCTTGAATCCGACGGAGCCGATTGTGCACCGTCGCCGAATTATCTTCGACAAGCTGGTTTGGTTTCAACGTATCGTGGAATTTAGCGAGTGCTTCGACAGCTAGTTCTTGCTGAGCCATAGGTGACCCATCCGAGAGCGGTTTTCCATGCTTCCACTGAGCGACTTCCCAAAGTGCAATGTTATCGGATTCTGTGTTTTTGAATCCATGCCATGTTAGGCCAGCCCCCCAATCGAGAGGAACGGGCAGAAAATTGCAGCCTCGCCCATAGGCGACGGCTAATTGTTCGTGTATCCAGCCAAGCCTTTCGGTTGTTATTCCAGTTTGGGGCCAACAGCGAAGAGCGTAAGCAGCATTTTGAAGCTGACAATGCCAAATTTTGGCTCCACTAAGTCCCCCCGCGGTAGGAGCATACTGCACCCGACCCTCAACCAATAGCCGAGCTTCGAGCTTCGTTCTAACAACTTTTGGCGGTTGATTATCGGGGTTCTCTTCCGAATACATCGAATAAGAGGGGGCTCGACATGGAATTAACGGTTATGCATTCTAAGTAATCAGCACAAGTCAGTGGGAATGGGGTATATTTCCTAGATCGGTTTTCCCTAGCCCTTTTGCTGGGAACCAACTTAACGATTCTAACAACGTAAGTCTTGCCGCCTGTCGTATGGCCAAACGGGCTTCTCAACATAAAACAACAAGCTAGCTGCTTCGTAGGACCTATCATATGAGTTTCGCGCCCCGCTTTGTTTTAGTCACCCTCTTATTTGCCTCGTTTTTGCTGGGCGCAAGCGAGTTTTCCTATGCCGATTCGACCGAGGATCCCTCTTCCGATGTTGCTGACGCTTTGAAGGAGAAAACTGAAAAGCAAGAGGAGAAAATTCCCTCCAAAATCGCGAAGACGACTGATGATTCCGCTGCTGAGGAGCAAGCGGAAAAAGAGAAGCCAAAATACCCACCTGCCTCAAAAGTTCTCCAAGATACAAAAGAAATTGAGGGACTCCTCACGCTCCATTTCTCGGATCAGAAACTTATGGCCGAACTGGACTCGGCCGACATGGGCAAAGATTACATCGTTTTGATAACGATTGCTCGTGGTATAGGCCAAACACCCATTTTGGGTGGTTTTAGCTGGGGGTTCGGCAACGACTGGGTTTGGCAGTTCCGCAAAGTGGGCGAAAATATCCAAGTCGTGCGGCGTAACGTTCGCTTTCGTGCCAAAGCAGGAACCCCAACGGCTGAAGCGGTAAAGCTTGCGTACACTGATAGTGTCATGTTCAGTTTGCCGATTGCATCAAAAACAGCTGGTGGTGCATATCTTATCGACCTGACACCGGTCTTCCTAAGCGACTTACCTCAAATCAGTCAATCGCTTCCTGGCTTTTCGATTTCCAAGCAACGCAGCACTTTCCTTGAGCCCAAAGGCTATGACAAGAATGTCGAAATTCAAGTTGCTGCAACCTACGCCTCCAGCGGTCGGATGGATATTGATACCGTTGCCGATTCGCGCGCTGCGACCGTCAACATCCATTACTCGATCAGCCGATTACCAAAAACGGATTACAAACCACGACAAGCGGATGACCGGATTGGCTACTTCCTAACAGCAATCAAAGACTTCTCCAAAAAAGGAGATGATGATCGGTTTGTGCGTTACATCAACCGTTGGAATTTGCAGAAGTCAGATCCTGAGGCTGAGGTTTCTACTCCTAAAAAACCAATCAAATTTTGGCTCGAAAGAACCATTCCCTTCAAGTACCGCAAGCCCATTCGAGATGGAATCGAAGAATGGAACAAAGCGTTTGAACTCGCCGGCTTTTACGATGCCATTGATGTCGAACAGCAATCGAGCGAAACCAAATGGGATCCGGGTGATATCAATTACAACACTTTCCGTTGGATCACCTCCGACGCTGGCTTTGCCATGGGTCCTTCACGTGTAAATCCGCTGACCGGAGAAATACTTGACGCCGACATCATTTTCGATGCCAACTTCTTAACCTACTGGAAACGTGAATACGAAGTCTTTACGCCCAAAGGAATCGAAGCCTTCACGGGAGGCCCGATCGAGCTCGAGTGTTATCGCGAGCAACAGGAAGGGCTACCGATGCATTTACAAAATGGGCATACAGGGCGTTGCAGTTGCAATTTACTCAGTGGTTCTTCGCAACAGTTAGCTTTTGGTGCTGCCATGGCGACGGCTCGCCAACGAAGCCCCGAAGAGCTTGAAAAACTTTACATGCAAGCACTCAAAGAAGTAACAATGCATGAAGTTGGGCATACCCTTGGACTAAGACACAATTTCAAGGCAAGCACTTTCCATACGCTCGAAGATCTTGAAGATGCTGAAAAGGTTGCTAAGCATGGAATTACGGCATCGGTCATGGACTATACGCCTGTACTCATCATGCCAGAAGGAAAAAAGCAAACCGATTTTTATTCAACCACAATTGGTCCCTACGATTATTGGGCAATCGAATATGGTTACAAACCGCTTGAAAAAGAAAAGGAAGGACTTGCAAAAATCGCTTCTCGCAGTGGCGAACCTGGCCTTGCCTTCAGTACCGATGAAGATACTCGCGGAATTGATCCTGACCCGCACAGCAAAAGGTTCGATTTATCGGATGACCTTATTGGCTATGCCCGTTTGCAGGCTGAATTAGTCAGAGAAGCGATGCCGCGACTCGTTGAGGACATGGTCGAAGAAGGCGATGGATACCATAAAGCTCGCCAAGCGTTTGGCCTTTTATTGATTCGTGAGGGCACCGCCATGTTCAATGCCGCACGGTATGTCGGTGGTGTCTACGTGAATCGTTCGCATAAGGGAGATGCCAACGGGCCCGATCCCTTTGTGATTGTTGATGTTGAAAGACAACGCGAAGCACTCCTATTGCTCGAAGAAGAAGTCTTCTGCGAAAATCCCTTCTCGGTTCCAAATGATATTTACAATCAGCTGATGCCCTCGAAGTGGGACCATTGGGGAACCCGATTAACCTCTCGACCTGACTACCCAATCCATAAGACAATCCTTGCTTGGCAAGATCGTATTATAAGCCAAATCATGAGCAATCTAACTTTGGAGCGAATGTACGACTCAGAGCTTAAGGTCCCCTCGGATCAGGATGCCTTGACAACAGCTGAGCTGATTAGCCGTATGACGGATATCATCTTTGCCGAAGTCTCGAATTTCAAACCAGGTGAATATACTAATCGCAAGCCAGCAATTTCGAGCCTACGCCGCAACTTGCAGCGATCCTACTTAGAACGACTCTCAAAGCTAGCGCTTGATCGAACCAACGCACCGAAGGATTGTCAAACGATCGCCTACGCAGAGTTTAGTGACCTAAAGTCGGATATTGATGAACTAATGAAAACGGACCCTAAGTTGGATCGTTACAGCGAAGCTCATTTACGTGAACTATCGGCACGCATCGGCAAGCTTTTAGAAACGGACCTGATCTTAGAGGAACCGGGCATATCGCTGTTCTTCTAAGCGAGTGTCTAAAAAGCATCAACTTCTTATCCCCCCACCCTCGTTATCGGGGGTGGGGGGACTTTGAATTGGTTGTATCGCTATTTATTAGACACGCTCTCAGCTATCACCTTTTGGTGTTCGATTACATGTTATACTACACACCAAATGAACATGTCTCGAACGTGTTGTGGTAATGTATTGGTGAAGCTTAAAACCTTATTTCATAGCTACATTTCATGTGCGAGAAGGCGATGCCCACGCTCCATTCGATTCAAATCGGAATGCCCCGAGAATATCCTCCACTTCCTTGGCAGCTTGGAGCGGAAAAAACTTGGACCTCGGCCATCGGCAAAGAACCTATTCATGGTCCGATTAAAGTCCATAGGCTGGGTCTTGCGGGGGATGGCCAAGCCAATAAAAAACATCATGGTGGCCCGGATAAGGCAGTCTGCGTTTATTCGCTCAACCATTACGATTATTGGCAAAACCAACTTGGCAAACTCGATTTCAGGCCCGGTGCGTTTGGCGAAAACTTAACGGTCGATGGTTGGATCGAAACCGACGTTTGTCTTGGCGATACATGGCGAATCGGCTCGGCTAAGTTTCAGATCTCGCAACCACGCCAACCTTGCGCAACGCTTGCCCGACGTTGGGGCGTCAAGGATCTCGCCAATCAAGTTCAGCAGAATGGCTATACTGGCTGGTACCTTCGGCTGCTCACGGAAGGAACGATTGAAGCGGGTGAAGAGGTTGAACTCATCGAGCGTCCCCTGCCCAATTGGCCTCTCGCACTCGCTAATCAAGTGATGCATCACAAGAAGAAAGACCTCACGGCTGCAAGTGAACTAGCTGATGTCAAACTACTTTCTGAAAGTTGGAAAGACCAATTACAGAGCCGCCTAGCGAAGCTTAGCTAAAAATTTGCTAAGAGTTAACGCTTCGGAAAGCATCTAGGGCGTAACGATTATTAGCCCTAGTAGTCAATCAGATGACTCACCAAGAATACTGCTAGAGCGGTTTTCGAGTTGGTGTATCCCTTCCTATTTTGATTTTTGTCTACCACAAAGAGTCCGAAGCAGGCGATGCGGTGCATCGACGATGTAAGAGGATGCCGTGATAGGCTAAAACAAATTACGAAGGGATATAGCAATGAGAGAATCGCTCTAGAGCCATAGCTCAAGCCGTCCTCCCAGCATGTCGGGTAGTGCTTTCTTGACCATTGTTTCAACTTGGCGCGGGTGGTAACGTGTGCTTAGGTGTCCGGCAATAACTAGCTCATTCTCAAACATTGCCTGCCGATCGACCCAATCGTCGAGATGCATGTGGCCATGCTTGTGGATTTTCTCTTTTCGATGCTCGGGCGAAACGAACGTTAATTCAGCGATCAAAATCTTGGCTCGATACATGGCGGGAGCCGCATCGAGACCCTTCGGCGAACTATCTCCTAGATAAGCAACCGATGGCGTTCGGACTTCGCGCGAAACCTCGGTGCCCGCCAAACGTAGGTCGCGTATTTCAGTGCCATGCAGCCCTTCGTATTCAGGTTTTAGCTTCTTGCGACGCTCCCAAACGATGTAACCAAGCGAGGGTACCGTATGAGTCGTCGCGTGGGTGGTGATGACCAACTCGCGTGACAATTCGATTTCAGAGTTCGGCGAGAGGCCAATCAATTCGCAAGGAAGCCGACCACGATCAAGTTTTGTAAAGGCGTAGAGGAGTTGCTTAACCGCCTCGACGTTTTCTTCAGGAAGATAGATTGTCGGGGGCTCCATCTTCATCATCCGACGCCGAGCAATATAGACCGGTAGCGCTGCGATATGATCGAGATGCGCATGCGAAACGAACCAATTCTCGGTTCCCATGAAACTCCATGGCTGTGCACCAAGATCAAATCCGAGACTCAATTCCGGGATGCGCCAATAGCTTTGTACCGCGGCACGCGAATAACCTTCGATCGTGATTTCACCGTGCTTGAGTGTTTTTACGGGGGCGTTATGAACCACACTGAATGCTGCTTAGGGGATTGGACGGGAAGTCGATACATAGCCCCGTATTCTAACCACCTTGGCGAAAGTTGCACGGGGCCCGGTGGTTTGAATTCAGCGAGTACTTCCTCAAGCAGGATCGTTGTCTCTGCTTATAAGCTTTACTATAGGAGTCGGAGCATACGGCTCAGGCCCAGCCGATAGATAGACTTCGCCGTAACGTTCTCGTTGCTCGGCTAGAATGTGTCGATAGCGAACCAATTCGAGAACTGCCAGAAAGACACCGATCCAAGTCGATTTATGGACTTGTTCTTCCGGGAACAGATCAGCAATTGTAATTGCTTGGTTACATGACCTAATTTGATCGTCGACGCGCTGCATATGCACATGGACCGGTGTCTCGTCGTAAAGGATTTCGGTAGGGCTCGGTTCAGGCGTTTGCTTGTCACGCATAACGCGAGCAAAGGCGCTCACCAAATCCCAAAGTTCGATTCCTTCGAGTGGCTGCTCAGCCATGTCAACCACTGGAGGCGAGGGAGGTCCGACCTGTCGCGATCGACGAAGTTGCCAAGCGGCTCCTTGTTCTTCAAGCTGCGTCGCAGCATCGCGATATTGCTTGTATTCAAGCAATCGTTCGACGAGGTCAGGTTGAGGTTCAAGTGGCTCCTGCGTTGTTTCCTCGGCTCGGGGCAAGACACGGCGTGATTTGAGTTCTATCAGTGAACTAGCAATATCAAGAAACTCACCTACATCATCAACGTTGAGTTGTTCAATCAATTCAACGTAGGACAAAAACTGATCGGTCAGTTGTGCTAATGGCAATTCGGCAATTTCTAGCTCCTCCTTGCGCACCAGATAAAGGAGCAAGTCCATGGGGCCATGGAAGGCGTCGAGTTGTGCGCGGAAGTCCATATGTATCAACGTAGAATTGGGGAACGAGTCCAGTGAGCCTAGCAAGTTGGGTCTATTGAAGCGAGGTGTTTTTGGAAAGTTGGTTCATTCGGTTGGGTGATCGGAGCATAAAAAACCCATAAAAAAACCCCGTCGCCAATTACATGACAACGGGGTCTTATGAATTCTCCTAACTGACCGTCAAGGTCAGCTAGCACTTAGCAACCACAGCTGGATTCGCAGCAGCAATCGTCCTTTGAACGACGGTCACGAAGGCGTTGTAGGAAACCACCTTTGTCACAGCAGTCGTCTTCACAGCAAGCTGGCTCACAGCAAGTGTCGACTTCGCAGCCACAAGCTGGTTCAGCTTCGCAACCGCAAGCTGGTTCAGCGGCTACTTCACACTCTGCACATGCTGGTTCAGGAGCGGCACAGCATGGCTCTGGTGCAGCACAGCATGGCTCTGGAGCACAGCATGGCTCTGGAGCACAGCAAGTTTCGACTTCGCAGCAGGTTTCTACTTCGCAGCAGCAGTCATCGCCACCACGATCACGTAGACGGCTTAGGAAGCCACCTTCGTCACAACAATCAACTGGTTCGCAGCAGCAGCTGTTGCCACCACGGTTACCAAAAAGACCAGCTTCAGCTTCGACAGCCGTCGAAAGTGCTACAGCTGCAACAGCGGCGATCATCATCGCACGAACAACTAGATTGAACTTCATCTCATATCTCCCATCACGGTAGGTGATTGGCGGGAGACAATAACGTCCCGCCGGCTTACGGATCCCGCTTCGCTAAGTTTTGGCTTAGGTCGGCAGGCCCTGCCAACAAAGCAGGGGTACCAGGCAGTTTGCTACGGTGGGGCTGATTACGCTATCAGCACAAACTTTAATGCCTGGGCGATAAGATTAGCACCGTGCGCCATGTGGAAAAAGGGGCTGCTGGCATCAAATTGAAAAAAAAGGCAGCATCGCCTCAATCTATTTAACTAGCGTTAAAATAGGATACCTAGCTAGTGCGGGTAACCGAAAATCCTTGGTTTTCGCCCCTTTATCTAACCGTTGGGCCACTCTCGTTAGCGGTTCGAATCTCATCCGAAACTCCAGAACGTTCGACGTATTGGTTCAGAGAAGGCTTTGGCTTTGGTTCTGAAACTTTGGTTCTTCGGCCATGCTCAAAACTGATGACCGAGGGGGCTTTCCCAAGGCCAGCTTCGCACGCGATGCCAGCGACTCCCCAACCTGATTGACTACGTTTCATTAGGCAGCAAACCTCTTCGCTATGGTTCCCACCTGCTTCGACAAGAAGGAATTCGACAGCTGCGTCGTCTTGCGAAATTGTTACCACACGGCCCAACTCAAGCTTCTCGACCTGAAATCCCAAGGGATTTAGCAACTCGTTATTCGCTTCGACTTGCATCTGTGCCGTTGGCGTCAGCCATTGTTTAGCCTGTTGCTGTCGCCCCGCAATGATCGCTGTTAAGAAACCATTGGCAGGCTGAGCAATTGCATTCTGTTCGGCAGTCTTTGCTTTGACGGCCGAGGAAGTAATCGTGTTTAGCGTTTGGTTAGAGCTACTTTTTGCCTTATCCGAAGCTTGTTCCGAACAGCCAATCAGCACAAATGGCAACAAGAAAGCGGCAGCTGCGGTAAGAGCCCAGCTGAATTCAGATAACTTTGAGCGAACCACGCAACGTCTCCATGGCAAACAGGATGTGCCGATCGCATTCATGCTGCGATAGTTTGCAGCGATGGCACTTAGGAATTTGTGACGGAGCTTGGCAAGCGTTGCGATTTGGGTCAACGTCGCTTTATTAACCTAGAATGCTAGCAGTGAACCAACTAGAGCAGAAACCAAGGTGCATCGGTCTCTATGTATTAGGTTCTCTTAGCAACTCGGCTTTTTCGTTCGGAGCAAATACCAGACGATTCCAGAAGATAGAAGCAAAATGCCAGGGAAAGCTAGCCATAGCATGCCCAACCCAATGTTGGCTCCCCCTCCTTCTCGAGGAAAACGTACATTGAAATCGTACCAAAACAAATATTGTAAAGCCAAGTACAGCAGAAGGTTGACGATCAATACTCCCCAGTGCTGGAAAACATTGCCGTAAAAACAGCAGGTGATTAGAAGACATACCAACATGAATGAGCAGGCATGCGGAACCGGAGTCCATCGCGTGGCGATTCCCCAACCGATCGCGACCCCTGGCGGAGCGACAGCCAAGTACAGGCAACCTAGAGAAGCAAACATGAAAATAATCTTCGCGACCATTACCCAACTCTAATCTATCCCATTTACCAGACAAGTTTGCGCCGTCGATACTTCATGCACATCAACTAGCTGGAGCTTAATCAGTGTGCCACAAGCGGACTCAAGGGGTTCTACTTAGGTCTTCTCCAGCTTCTATTTCGAGCAATTCTTGTTCCCGTCAAAAAGATCAACATTCTAGAGCACGGTTCTCGAACGGTAGTTGTGCTTGCAAGTCCAATTGAAGCACCATAGTTATTAACACAGACGGTGTCGTCTTGCCCTTCGATTTGGTTATCACCACTGCTATCGGCAACGAGGTTTTGGTGTTTTTACAGCGTCTTGCCAAACTGTGTAATCAGCAGCATTAACGATGCCGTCGTTGTTGCAGTCCCCATCATTCATAAAAACAAAGTGAACTTTACTCGTACTTCAGCGTCCTAAGACCCAAATTTTTCTTCTTTCTGCCAAGTTCAAAATCTAACCACATTCTCTTGTAATTCAACATCGTCTAACAGCTTACAAAATGGTTATGACAATCGTGATTGGTGAGAGATCATCGTCAGCACTGCATCAGGCTATTTGACTTCAAAAGCGACTCTATTTGATTGCAATCGGCCTTGCCACCCTGTTATACCTGTCGCTTCTTCGTACAAAATCCAGACCTGATAAGATCCTGGCTCGGAAAGATCGTACAACTCAATGAGATCGAAGCCTCCTTCAGAGCTATCTTCTTCACTGGGCTTGAGGGTTACGGGAAAATTTTTCTTGCGAGGTCCAGTGGGAGTGAATTTCTCTTGGCCGCTCATTCCTAAAGAAAGTAATTCAGGTTCTTCGCCCGCTTGTTTACGAACTATCACCCGATGGTTCGGCCAGAAACCGCTATGCCAAATCGTTAGGTCATCAGGTGAAACATTACGTTTTGTATAACTAAGTCGTATCGTTTCTCCTACGGCAAACTTACTTTTTGAGAGGGCAAGCTTCGCTTGCAGTCCATTTGACTTGGGGCCGTAAAGTTTATCTGCTCCTACCATCACCATTGGTTTCTTAGGGGGGAGATCTTGTGCCCTACTTTCCCATGCCAGGAAATTAAAACAAAGCGTACCGATCGTAGCGACCACAAAAGGTAGCCCAATCGGTACGCATAGAGAAATATTACTTGAGATAAGAGTCAACAACCTTTTCTCGTACCAGTTGAAGAGGCAATCGAGACCATACCAAATACAACCAAAAAGCAAGTTGAGGGTTCGGGACAATTCGTAAAATCATGGATCGAGGCGTTTTCTGCGGACCAGCCGGTGAAGTTTCCGCCGTTCGTCGCGTTGCCAAGTGCTGTGTCGATACGCCCTAACGCGGCCGCGTTGATCGTAATCGCCGCCCCTGCTGTGTTCGTATTGTCACTAGCACCTGTTGTCGCACCTGCATCATGTGTCCAGGTAAAACCTGCTAAGACGGCAAGTTTCTTCTCGCCGATTATCCCTGCGGTAATATCATCCGCAACTAGATACGTTTCAAAACTCAAAGTAGTCAAAGCTGGCCAGTTCGGGCCGGGAGCATCCACCAACATCGAAAAATCTTTTTCGACGTGAATGATATCGCTCCCAAACATTCCCGTAGACCATTCCGTGGCATTGTAATAGTACGGAGTTGGGCCATCATTTGGAGGAGGATCAATTTGGGGATAGTCTCCATCAGCATCGGCTGGCTGTGTGACCCCATCTATCTTGTTACTGACAAGAAGCTGTACCCAGCGAAAATCAAACCATTCATCGAGAAATTTGTAATCGTTGGCCAAACTAAATTTACCCCGCATTGGATCGTTATTCGTTCCATCGGTAGTTACGATCGAGCCAATCGTTTTGTTAGCTTCGCCATTCACTTTGGCTGTCGTACTAATTGTTAGCGCCGAGCAAGTTGCAAAGCCTGATAACTCGACTATCACCAAACAAATAATTACCCGTAAGATCTTCAAATCGTATCGACTCCGCTTCGTGTTGTTCATTAGAACGCCCTTTATTTGACAAGGAGAGAGAAGTAGAGAATCCGCGTTTCAAACCATCAAAGCAATCGCGTAGAAGAAATGAATGAAAAGATCTAATTCTGTATCCTGAACGCCTACTTACTCAACTCGCATGCGATATCGCTATCTAAATGGAGTCTTTGGCGTGCTGGATTCAAAATCAATCCATTCGATTGACTCGTACCGAACGTATTGGTAACACGAGTTAAACGACAAGTCAAACAAAAGAAATGTTTGCTTTAAGATTTTAGAATATGAGTCAAGCGTGTCGTAGTTGCCTTAATAAATTACACAAACAAGACTTTAATAGACCCAATAACAATCGACCAAAGCATGCCAGTTATATGACGGCGCTTGGTGAGAATTTGGGGCTCTGTAGGCAACTAAAGGTTACGCAGCCAGTATACCGCACAGCCATCGTTTCATACGGCACAAGCGGCTTGTTAGACGATGCCTAGCTTGCTGACAAACCGCGATCAATCGACGCTTGCTCACGGCTATAGACAGCAAGCACGGCTTCAAAAGTTTCAAGCGTAATCTGCCAAACGGGTTCGCTGTCAGAATGAGCGTTACAATGATTGGTTATGAGTCGATACAAGAACTTGAACATGTGGCGAGGTGTTCTTAGCAAGCGCAACGCTTCCATCAGACGGTTATCAGAAACGGCAGGGTCGATTAGATCACGAAGCTTAGGGGCTTTAGTTGGTTCTGCTTCGGCACAACCTTTTAGACGGGCATTGGCTAAGTCGTTAAGTGCTTCGCCAGTCCAGTCCAGTGACGGAATCACATTCTGCTTGTCAATTCGTGCACGCTGATGGAAGTCGCGATCTTCGCGGTTGAGATGCTCGCCTAATTCAGCGGGAAGCAACAACTTAATACCGACGCCTGGTTGCTTAAGAAACTTGTTATCAAGCATTGACCAAATAAAGTCTCGCATGTGCTCGACGCGGCCACCCGTCAAATGCGGTTCGTCCACTCGATCGACGAGCACGATCATCCCCCCCGAGCCGAGCGAACGGAGGATATCGAGCAGTTTGGTTAACAACTCATAGCGGTCGTCAGTGCGGCTTCGGTTGGGTAGAGGTTGGTTGTCGAGATCGCGATCACGCATTGACATGAGAATTTCGCGAACGGTACCCCGTTCGCGGCGTAGGACGCGAACGTTGTTGCCGATACCCCAGGCAAGCTTATGACGGTTCCACCACTTGCAGCCCCAACCGACCCAGGCACTTGCTGCAACGAGGTAGGGCCAAGGCGTGGCAAGATGACTCCATGCCCCGAGATATGCGATGATGCCAAAGATTGTCAACGAGGTCAGCATGCCAAGCCAAAACCAACCACTTGCACGCAGGTTGGAATACCAAAGCCGACTTCGCAGCCGTTGCCAACGTTCGGCATGCGGTTCGGCCGTGGAGGCGTCGTAGCAAGCTGCGAGCAACAGCAAGTCTCGTT
>CAYGQU010000031.1:5841-12232 GCA_964352045.1 uncultured Planctomycetaceae bacterium | reverse complement strand
GCAAGAGACTTATGCATCCTACAAGAAAGCTTACCCGGAACTTGCTACAGAAGTATCACAAATGCTTGCGGATGAGCTACCCAAAGGTTGGGATGCTGACCTACCAACCTTTCCTGCTGATGCCAAAGGAATGGCGACCCGCTCGTCAGCTGGCAAATCGCTCAATGGGATTGCAGCGAATCTTCCTTGGCTCATCGGCGGATCGGCTGACCTGGCTCCATCAACCAACACGTTGCTTACGTTCGACGGGGCAGGGGACTTCCAAGCCGCTACACCAGCCGGGCGTAACATGCACTTCGGGATTCGTGAGCATGGCATGGCTTCGGCAGCCAACGGTATGGCGCTCTCAAAAGTTAAGCCTTACGTCGCTACATTCTTTGTCTTTAGCGACTACTTGCGTCCCGCGATGCGGCTCAGTTCCATCATGAACTTGCCTGTGGTTTATGTCTTTACGCACGACTCGATTGGTGTTGGTGAAGATGGACCAACCCACCAACCGGTAGAACAACTGGCCGCCGCCCGTGCCATTCCTGGGCTTATTGTCCTTCGTCCAGGTGATGCCAACGAAGCGACTGCCGCATGGCAGTACGCTGCTAGCTCAACCGATCGACCTGTCGCTTTGGTGCTAACTCGACAAAACCTACCTACGCTTTGCCGTGATGAATTTGGTTCGACCGATGGCGTTAAACAAGGTGGTTACATCCTTAAAGATGCCCCGAACGGTAAGCCTGAGGTAATCCTTATTGCTACCGGTAGTGAAGTATCACTTGCTGTTACCGCTGCCGAAACGCTTAATGCAGTAGGTACCGCTACGCGGGTTGTCAGCATGCCGTCGTTCGAGCTCTTTTCGGCACAAGATCAAGCCTATCGCGACTCGGTCTTGCCTCCTTCGGTTAAGGCTCGTGTTGGTGTTGAGGTAGGAATCCGACAAGGATGGGACCGCTACCTTGGCGACGCAGGTGAATTTGTCGGCCTTGCTGGTTTCGGTGCATCGGGGCCTGCTGATCAGGTTTACAAGAAGCTTGGCGTCACGCCCGAAGCGGTAGTCGAAGCTGCCAAGCGGTCGCTAAGCTGAATAAGGTATTCTTGAACAATTCACTATGATCACCTCTCTATGATCACCTCATCATGATATTCAAGAATTTAATCGAAACCATTCATAAGCATCATCGTCTTAGGACGGTGATGCTTTTTGTTATCACCTTTTGCTCACCAATGACCATTTCAGCGGCTGAAGTGGAATCGGCTCAGATCAAGCCGGTTGTACAAACGCCACAGGACTGGCTCTTGTGGGCTAAGATCCCCGGGCTTCTGAATCTGGAGGAACAAGCTGATAAACTACTCGAACCATTTGGCATTCGATTGGTTGGCGCAAAGCAAATCCTGCAAACCTATTGCGGCAATACGGTTTCCGATGATCGCCCTATTGTAGTAGGCCTCGTTGCTAGTAAAGATCCGTCTGAGAACACCCCTGCGAATAAGAACTTAACAGAATCCATTTCTCCCGAACTCTTTCTAATTCTTCCACTCGACGACCTCGAGAGATTTGCCGAGACAAGAGGGTTTTCTATGCAGGAAGACCTCTGGCTAACCACAATGCTCGGCGTCGAGTTTCGCATTACACCTCGTGATAATGCGATTTGGATAACTCGCCTTGATACCCTGGCAAAGACCCCAACTAAGCAACAAATGGACGCGGTGCTTAGTATCGAAACAGAAGAGGTTGAGACAACAAGCAACTTATTGCAAGTTTCACTTAGCCGATCGGGATTCAATTATTTACTCGAATCAACTCGTACCGAACGGAAAGCTTTTTTAAGCCAACCGCGACGTAATCTGCCAGCACTCAAGGTTCCACGAACCTTACCCGAGCTACGCGAACAGCTAACACGTTTCGTTCCTTTTCTCGAAGCAATTGAGAAAATTGCAGGTCAAGAAGAAGGGCTGATTCTCGACGGCGACTTACAACTTCAGAAAAATTCGATTGCTCTTAATCTACGGCTTACTACTGATAGCTCAAGCTACGATCTCGGTCGTCAAATCGTTCCAACGAGTCCGACAAGCCTTGAGGTGCCAAGGCTTGCAAAGCGATTGCCTACTCAGCAAGTGATTTCAGAAATCACTTCCTACGGAACCGTTGATTCTGCTTTACTTGAATTGCTTTCGGGATACTTTTTTTGCTATCCCGATGAAGTCGAAGCGACAGCCTACAACGAACCAGCTTATCGTGCCTATGCTGATAAGCTAAACCGTCTTATGAGCGCAGCGATTTCCATCGAGATGATCGACTTCTTGGTTGATGCATCCGAACCCCTTGCAGCAGGGCAAGCCATTCTGCTTAATTTCCCTTTGAATTCGCAACCGCAAGTCGAAGAACAAATGGCCCAATTAATCGACCTCTGGAATCGTCTTCTGGTCGTCTCGCGCGCTCGACTAAAATTTGAAGCGAAATATGAGTCGGTCGAATTTGCAACTACCTCTGGCAAAAAGCTGACAGCAAAGCGGGTCTCGATTGATATGATCGAGGCCTTTGGTGGACGTCGATATGAAGAAGTCGTCGCATTATTTGAAGCGATTTATGGGCCCGACTGTCTTTATCGAACGCACCTGATCAACCTTAATGAGGGAAGATGGTTGATTTCGCGGCTCTCAGAAACCAGAAACAAAGAACTCGTTGAAAAATTGCTAGACAAGCAAGACGACCTCTCTACACAACAAAGCGACAAACAACAAATGTACAAACAACCATGGCAACTTACTGCCATGGTCTATCCGGATCGCTACCAAGACTGGAACATTCGACTCGACGAAATCTCGAACAGTGAAACGATCGGCCATCGCCCACTTCCTGCAATGAGCCAATGCGAACCAATAGCAATCAACGTTGGGCGTAAGGACAAATACCTAACGGCAAAAATTGATCTTCCGTTATCTACCTATCGTAGCGTTATCGAATTTGTCAATAGCTTTGGTGGTCAATAAATCAAGTCGATAGATCAATTAGCGGCAGCTAACTGTGAAACTCGTTCTCCGGCTAGCCAGACCGATTCGACCGGTTCTTCCGAGGCCATGACTCCCGCTAGCAGTTCATCAGGACGAGCGTCATGATTTCCAGTCAAAGGAATTGCAATCATGTCTGCCTGGGCATCGGGACGAATCGCTCCGACGTCGTTGAGCCCCAATGCCTCGGCACCAGCCAGCGTTCCCATGCGGAGGATTGCATCTGCCGATACTTGGGGAAAACGAGCAGCAACGTCGCGCATTTCGTTTAGCAACGAGAGGTCGGGATTAGAAGCCCGGCTATCGGTCCCCAAACAAACGGGCACACCTAGCTTGAGCGCCTCGACGAGTGGATAAGGCTTGTGCTTGAAGTGTGTATGGGTACGTGGACAGAAGACAAGCGACATCGCGCCCGCATGACGTGCCATCATTGCCAAAGCATCGTGATCAAGGTAGTTTCCATGAACAACCAATGACTTAGGAGCGCGAGCAAGCATCCGCAGATAATCTAGCGGGCCCGAACCGCGAGAGATCACCCAAGGATCCCACATACTGCGTTCTTCGAGAATCTTTTGAAACGGCCCTTTTCCTTCGGTTAGCAACTGAAGCTCTTCCGGCGACTCGGCCAAATGAACCGCAACGGGCATATTGCGCTCAACCGATACGGAAACTAGTTCACGAATCAATTGTGGCGATGCCGTGTAGGGTGAATGGGGGCTAATTCCAATTTGGTAACGCCCACCAATCCAATTGCTGTGGCCATTCGCATGGCCATTCGCTCCATTTATGCCATGACTTTGAGCCGACAAGGTGTGGACAAAGTGCCGAAGCTCATCAAGCCGATTCTGCGTAGCCGCCAGTGCCGAGTTGGCACGCGCTTGAGAGAATCCAATCGCTTCTTGCAATAAGACGAGTCTTGGGGCTGGGCCATCGACTTTGTAAGCCTTGGTCTCAGTACGGCAAATCTCGGCAATGGTAGTGACACCACATTGGAGGCTTTCCTCCATACCGGCAGCAATCGCTTTGCCCATATTTTTTGCGGTAGGTCGTTTTTCGATGACCTGACGAATCCATTTTGGAAGCGTCGTTCCCTTGCGACCGACGCGCCGTTTAAGGCTACTGAATTCGAGATGGCAGTGAGCGTTTACCAAGCCAGGCATTAACGCTACGTTGCCAAGATCTTCAACTTCAACACCCGCAGGTGCTTGACGACCAACACGGCGCACTCTTCCCGAATCGATGACGACGATGGCATCTTCGATTGGTGGTGCAGCGACCGGGTACACAACCCGTGCCCGTAAAGCCTTTACTGTCATAAGTTTCCTAAGAGCAAGTACAGTCTGTCTTGAGCTTGCCAATCAAACGATTGATCGAACGCTCACCTTCTTAAGACAGACTTGGTCCGTCGCAGGTTTCTCAAAAAATGGAAAACTGCAACAAACCTCTTACCCATTCGACAAACGCCTGTCGGTCATCAAAGTAAGAGGCAAATCAATCTCTCGCTTCTTCCCATAAACCAATACCTAGCAGTGATTTAGAAGAAGCATGCCCAGCAGAGCTTGTTATACCCAACAAGGAAAAGGCCTCTCAGACGACAGGGTTAATGCCATTTTGCGGCACTCCGCTGCGCTGGGGTTTCATCCTTAACAGGATCACAAACGCTGTGAGTCCCCCCAGGATAGCAATCTCTGGCTGATAGCCTACCTGTTCGGGACCAAATTCACAGAAAACGGTGCGAAGCGGGGGGGAATCTACCAGTGAAGTACGCAAAACGTCCTGAAAGTGTGCGAAAATTAGCCCCGAGGCGTTGTAAACCGCATGAAAAGTTATGCACGCTAGCAAATTACCTGTACGAACGCATACTATACCAATAACCAGCCCCAAGATAGCTGCCGAGAGTGACTGCTGTAATATGGTGTGGGTTGCCCCGAACAAGACAGCCGAAATGAGGATGGCCCCCCCATCGCCAAGCGGCTTACGAAGCCCACGAAGAATCACACCACGGAAGGCAATCTCCTCGCAAACCGCTGGCAGAAAAGCCATAAAAAAGAGCAGCACACCTAGCGAAGGAGCCATCTCAATGAGCGACCCAATGCCAGCTAGCTCTTGCTCAAGCTGTGAACTAATCGGGTAGGCTTTTTGAATCGCTATCGAAAGCCATTGGCCAGCAGGAGCAAGCAAAATTGCCATCAGCGCCGCTCCCAGGACGCCATTCGAGAGTGGCTTGCTATCAAGCATCAATCCCTTGATCCAACTTGTTGTGAGCATGCCGACGACCAGCAACGCTGGCAAGGCAATGGAAACCACCAAGGATAAGATCAATGTGAAAGCAAAGTAACTGAACGTTAGTTCGGTCGGAATCCAAGTCGTTAGGCCAAGCCGCACTAAGAACTGAACAATGAAGATTGCCGCGGCACAGGTCATCGCTGCCCCCGCCGAAGGAACATCGCTACGATGACGGACGATCGAAGCGGCCCAACCCTTGAGACTGAATCGTTCACTTTCACGGAAGAGAACCGACTCTTGATTGAACTGCGAAATTGCCCAACGCGTTGCAAGCCAACAACAAATGCCAGTGACAATTGTAGCCGGGATAAAGTAAGTCATTGCCTCGGTAATCTGCCCTTCAATCACAGCTCGTAGTAAAAGCACAAGGCCCATAACGGGCACCATGCTGTTACCCAAGTTGAGTTCCATGCCAGGAGACAGGGGCATTAACATAAGTGGCATAGCAGCCAGGAAGAGTGGCATGAAATAATACTGCCCTTCCTTCGTGCTGCGTGCGAACGAAGCACAGGCGAGGCTCAAGGCGCTAAACAAGGCGGCAACCGGTATTAGTGCTACAATCAGCCAAAGCATGGATGTAAGCGATGGGGGAGCGATGTCGGCCGAACCTCCAGGGAACATTGCCCCCAATTGGCCAATTACCAATCTTGCTGTTACTGCAAGGCTGGCCATGTTAAGCAGCGCGGTAAAGATGCTAAAAGTCATGACGGTCAGCAATTTACCGACCACTATTTCACTTCGGTGAGCGGGACTGGCTAGTAAAGTTTCAAGCGTACCACGCTCCTTTTCGCCCGCACACAAGTCGATCGCGGGATAAAACGCCCCGGTCAAAGCCCAGACGAAGACGATGAAAGGTAGCAGTTTTGACCAAAGTCGGGCATCTTTCGCTTCAGCAACAGCAACATCCTGACGTTCAATAACAAACGGCTCGGTCGCGGCCACAGGCACACGACTCATCGCGAGATTCGATTGGATGACTTGCTGCTGCCAACGGCCCAAAACCCGCTCAATTCGCATTTGAGTAACTTGCGACTGCTCTCTTGCCGAGTTGGTTAGAATTGCTGGTTTTGGTACTTCAGAATCAAGGGCAAGAAATGATTTATCT
>CAYGQU010000031.1:0-5831 GCA_964352045.1 uncultured Planctomycetaceae bacterium | reverse complement strand
TGTTTGGTGTTCTCAAATCCTCTGAGCTTTTCACGCAGAGAATCGAGTTTGTCAGCAAATCCGTCGGGGAAGTAAATTACCACATCGACCTTGCCTCTAGCGAGTTCCTCGCGTTCGATCTCTAGCGATTGATCTTCTGGCAACGCAACACGATGCTCAACTTCTAACAAGCTGGCATCATCGCAAAAAATCGGTGAAAAACCCTTGGAATCGAAAAGTTTGGTCCCCTCAAAATGATCGAGTTGTTCCGATCCGACAACGACGACTTTTCCGGCATGCTGTTGCATGAATTGGGCAAGCTGAAAGAAGGTCGTACCCAGAAGCGGGTACATCAACACTGGCAGCACCGCCACCATGAACAGTGTTCGCCGATCGCGAAACTGATCACGCATTTCTCGTAGCCAGATAAGTTTGAGATTACGCCAATTCATTCGAGTAGGGGCCGAATCAGTATTAAACCGAGTCAGCGCCGACGCCTCCTTCTTCGTTGGCTTTTTCTTTCAGCTTATTCTGAGCATCTTGCACCAGCCGGAAGAATAGTTCTTCTAAGTCAGGCTCACCGTAGCGCTGGCGAAGCTCTTCGGTCGGCCCCACGTCGAGAATTTGTCCTCGGTGCATAATCGCAATGCGGTCACAAATCCGTTCGACTTCGCTCATAATATGTGTCGAGAAGACAACACACTTGCCCGCGTCACGCAGTTCGGCAACCGCATCGAGCGAAGCCCTAGCAGCGAAGGCATCGAGCCCATTGGTTGCTTCATCGAAAATAATAACAGGGGGATCATGGATCAAAGCCCTAGCAATCGAGGTCTTTTGCTTCATGCCAGTCGACATTTTTGCACCCAACGTCTCTCGCAGATCATTCATTTCTAGCTTATCGAACAAATGCTCCATTCGTTCGTAGAGATCCCGCTCATCCAAACCATGCAATCGACCAAAGTATTCGACAAACTCCCAGGCAGTCATGCGATCATAAACTGCTGTATTAGCCGAAATGAACCCGAGTTGGTTTCGGACTAATTCGGATTGGGTTACACAATCGAAACCATTGATCCTTGCTACGCCACTTGTTGGCTTAAGGAGCGTTGTGAGTATCCTCAGGGCGGTTGTCTTACCAGCACCATTAGGACCAAGTAGCCCAAAGACTTCGCCTTGATGAGCATTAAAGGAAATGCCATCGAGTGCCGTGATCATGCCACGCTGGAAATCTTCGTAAGACTTATTAAGTCCTACGACTTCGACCATTAGGCGTCCTTCGTTGGAAGGGATCGTCATTGTTGTCGATTCCGGCATGTGATTCATTGCGGATTACTTCCAACGACCCGCGATGGGGAAAGCTCAGTGCCGGGTTAAGACGATTATGTGGCTCTTGCAGATTAACGGCCAATCAACAGCCCTCAATGCGTAAGACGCGACAATTCTTGTAAGCTTAGCTCACAATTGGAAGATTCGGCAGTTTGCCATCTGACTCAACAGGGACAAATTCAGCTTGTGTATCAACTAACTCGTAGTGGACGTTCCGTTGGCGCGGTTCGTAGCCAATTTCACGAATGCTCGTGCGGATATCATCGAGAGTGAGGAAATGGACGGTGCCCGCTTCGGCCACGACGTTCTCTTCGATCATAAGGCTTCCCATGTCGTTGGCGCCATAAAGCAACGCCATTTGGCCAATCTTGAGACCCTGTGTTACCCAGCTTGATTGCAGATTAGCGAAATTATCCAAATAAAGACGCGCCACCGCATTGGTCCGTAGATATTCATGGGCTCCGGCTGGCGGGATATGATCCATCTCCGTGTTATCTGGCTGAAAAGTCCAACAAATAAACGCCGTGAAACCTTTGTGTCCTTTGGCTAACGATTCATCTTGCACTTCACGCAAACGCTCAAGATGCTCGATCCGTTCGGCAAGCGTTTCTACGTGTCCAAACATCATGGTAGCCGAGCTACGTCCCCCCAATTCATGCCAAACGCGATGGACATCAAGCCAATCATCGGTCAGCACTTTGCCCCGAGTAATTTCTTTGCGGACTCGATCGACAAGGATCTCTCCCCCGCCGCCCGGTAAACTACCAAGCCCAGCCGCTTTGAGGCGGGTTAATACTTCTCGGAGCGACAGATTATTCATCTTGGTAAAATGATAAATCTCGGGGGGACTAAACCCGTGGATATTCACCTGAGGATAATGCTCTTTAATGGTCGAAAGCATGTTTTCATACCAGTCGAGCTTGAACTCATGATGCAAACCACCTTGAAGCAAGATTTGGTCACCACCTAGTGCGACGGTCTCCTTGATTTTTTCAAGAATCTCTTCGAGTGGCAGAACGTAACCTTCGTCTGATTTTGGACCTCGATAGAAAGCGCAGAAGTCGCATACCGCGGTGCAGATGTTCGAGTAATTGATATTCCGATCAATGTTGTAGGTACGGTACGGTTCGGGATGCAATCGACGCGTGACTTCATCAGCCGCACGGCCAAGCGAGGCCAAATCAGCCTCCTCTAAAATCCGGAGTCCTTCACTTGAGGTTAAGCGTTCACCTTGAACGGCTTTTTCAAGAAGATCGGTAATAGGAACTGGAGCAATCATCTACGAATCAAAATTTTTGAGGTACTACTTAGTCAACTGAACACCTGAAAGCAAATCACTTCATTATTGTGTAAAGATCAGGAGATTGAGGCTAGGTACCCTCCGACACCACAGCCGAGCTACCCAGTGGGGGATCGACGTCAAGCAGACCAGCTGATTGGCATGCTAAGCGAAATGCTTCTAAACCGGCACGCTCCTGAGGACCCAGATGATAACGCAGATAGTGCCGTAGATAATGCTCTGCTTCTTGCTCAGTAAGCCCCAGACTTTTGGCCTCTCGCTGCGCGATCGTAGACAAATTGTCGCACCCCGCATCTCGGCAAGCCATGAGTAGTGTTTCCGACAATGACGTATCAACTCCTGATCTTGCTGTCCAACAAGCAAAGACAAAGGGAAGGCCTGTGTCTCGGTACCACTCTTCACTCAAGTCCCATGAGGTGACGAATGGTTCGTCAGGTTCGCGCATTGCGCGATCGCCTATTAGCAGAACGGCATCCCCTACAGCTTGGCCCGGCCCCGATCCGATGGGCAATTTAGTCAAACGAGGACGAACCTCATAACGACGCCAAAGCAATAACTGTGACAGAGCTGCACTGGTACGCGAACCTTCGTCGAGTGCCAAACAGGTCACTTCTGCGGGAGGAATACGAAAATAGAGCTTCACGCTTGAAACAGGACCTTCGGCAGCAATACAAGCATCGGAAACGAGGCGATAAGAAGGATCTCGTAACGCTTCATAAGTTGGAATCAGCGCAACATCGAGTTGCCCCTTTTGCAATGCATCGGCCAAACGGCTTGGGAGATCACAGCTAAGTTTCTCGTTCTTAGCAAAATCATCAAAACCAAAAATGAGTGGCTTTGAATTCAAGTAATTGACGGCCCCAATCTGCGTTGCCGCCCTAAGGCTAGGGGGATCGCCAGCTTGTGGGTTTTTCGAAATGTCGTTATCAGGCAAAAGCATGTAAAAAACAGTAAAAAGAAATTAGCCCTGTTTCAAAAAAACAATACGTAGCGAGAGACTAGATGGATCAATAGAACTCCAAACTCCGAAATGCTTTTATGCCCATCCGCATCGGCACGAGCGTTGCTATGGCACCAAGCAGCGTAGCGGTAATTGTGCCAGCAACCATCCAAACAAAAAGGTACCTTGAATCCATAACGATCGCCTGAAGACTATCTTCCTTAGAGATAAAGTAAAAATGGCACGGCAATGCCGTTAGAATAACGATTAAAAAGATGTAGAGTGCGCTCAAGACCAAATTGAGCGTGCCACCAAACCCTGCTGCGATTTTTGAAGGCGAAGGTTCACGAAAATTAGGCATCGTGGCCCCAAGCCCCACGGCTAAAGCCGCCAAACCGAAACTAAGCAATATGGTCGTAAATTGATGAAAGGCGATAATGGTGCCATTAATTCGCAACATCAAATCACTTAATAAGATTAGTAGAGCACAAGGAAACCAAGAGCCAAGCGCGGCAAAAACAAACTTACTCCAAACGATCGTATCGCGTTGGATTGGCATAAGGCCCAAAACCCAGAAGCGGCTTCCCTCAAGACTTAGCATCGGATAGATAAACCGAGTCGTGAAAGTCGAAAGGATCAAACCGACGACTGCAAGATTCAGAAAGCTCACCATGTTGACCCAAGTAACATGGCCAAAGTCACTGCCCGTGCCGCTGAAACGATCGAGATTCAGAAAATAAAGCCCAAGCAGAGCAAAGAAAATCAGAAACTGCGACCACTGCACAGGGTCGCGTCTTAAAAGACGCCAATCTTTGATAAGAAGTAACCTGACCTGTGTGGGAAAAGGCTTCAAGACGAAGGCTGCTAGGCGGTCTACAACGGCTACTCTTGCGTGCCGAGGTCGTTTTGGACGACATTCGAGTTGACTGAAAGCATCGCGAAAATAATTTTTGCCGATCCAATGGACCCCCAAATGGCACATCAAGGCATTGGAAACTAGTAACAGTAAATTAGCCAACGAGCCTGCCACAGGCGATTCGGTGAAGTGAGTCGGCACGTCGGACCAATTCTTGGAGGCATCAAACAAGCCTCGGCAAAGCCAAGTGCTGGGCAACCATTCTTCTTGTGAAAAGCTGAAGCGTCGCATGGTCTCCTGAAACCATTCTGCTGCCATTAGTTGATCGTTGGGCATACGAAAAATATCCCAAACGGTCCAGGCGGCTACTCCAATTGCTATGGCAGCCGCCATGGCAACAACTGCCAGTCGAATTTGCGATAACCTATAGATTAAGAGCATACAGATCATCGCCCCGATGCCACACGGTATCCAAACAAAAGAAAGGATTAGCGGAACAATCAAAACGTAGTAATGCCACGGTGCGCTGGCGACGATCCCGTAAGCTACCGTCAAGGGACTCGCCAGCAGAAAGAAGCCCCAACTACTAAACAGAATTGCTTCTTGGTATTTATGCAGAACGATGCGCTCGGGCCTAGCAGGCAGCGTCATTAAGAATCGAGTTTCGTCAGAGCTGAACAATCCGCCATAGAGAATAATGCCTGAAGAAAAAACCAACATAACGTTGAGCGAAGCAAAAAAAAGATGGAATACGAACTCTATCGTATCGTCATGGTATCCACTGGTCTTAGGATCGACTTTTCCGAGCAAAAAATGGAAGCCCATATAAAATAGGACGAATAACCCAGCCCAAAAAATGAGGCTGAGAACAACAACAAGCAACGTCCTTAACCGCGAAGTTTTGAGTAGTTGCCTGAGAGTCGCTTGGGCTGTTTGAACCCGAACCCGCCAAAACAGATCGGCTTCCGCCCGCGCATCTGGCAACGGAAAATCAAGAGAAGCCCCCACGTTGTCTTGTGAAACATCCAAAAGAGGATCGCTATTCCCAGAACGACTCATTCGGTGGTCCCCGATGATTCCGAGCCACCGCCAACCTCTTGATCGTCAGAAGCGTTCGTTATTTTGACACTATCTAGATCGGAATCAGACGAATCTTTTGTCATCGACAGATAGAGCGTTTCGAGCGAAGCCCCTTGGTTTGCATGATGGGACCGAAGCTCATCAACCGTGCCTAGGAAAAGTAGTTTTCCACGGTTCATTACTCCGATTCGACCCGCAATCTCTTCAGCCGCTGCCAATGTATGAGTTGACATAAAGACTGTCACGCCTTGTTCAACTAAATCAAAAAGCAAATCCTTTACTAGACGAATACTGTGGGGATCGAGGCCCACAAGTGGCTCATCAATCACTAAGACGCGAGGATTGTGCAG
>CAYGQU010000030.1:0-12306 GCA_964352045.1 uncultured Planctomycetaceae bacterium | reverse complement strand
CTAATGAGCCACCGGTAGTTTCATAACCACCTTGATCGAATGAGCCATTGTCAAAGTCAGCTCCCTCGGAATCCCAAACGAAAGTTGCCAGCGATTTTGCGGGCATCGAATATTCAAAATGCTTTCCCGCTCGTAATGCTCGAAATATTTGTGGGCCGTTGGTTGGATTCGCAGCAATCAAGGCTTCCGATCCATCAGGGTTAATAAACGCCACCGTCTCGATTTGGTTGTCGAACGTGCTCGATTGAATACGAATGGCACCTTGCTGAACAAACTTACTAGCATGCGCGATGGAATAGAATTCTTCGTTATAGCTAACGTCTCCCGTTCCGTTATCGATTGTTACGAAACCTCGACAATCATCGCACCCGCCCATGTGGGGTCCATTATTTTGATCGAGTGCTAGGTTCCAAAGAATGGCCGTCTTACCCCAGTTACGTGCTGATCCGATCAAGATCTTTTGAGCATTGAACATCAGGTTATCGCCAAAATTCGACGCGAAATCTCCACCTGATATTTCGGTAAAGTAAATCCCCTTGTTGGGGTGGGCGTTATGCACGATCGATTGTGCCGAGACATCTCCCGCATAGCCATGAAACGCTGTCCCGGCTAGATACTGACGAGCATCAGCGTTGTTAAGGACGTTGATTGGATAAGAAGTATCATCCCAATTGTGATCGTAAGCTAGAAGATCAGTATCTATACCTGCCGTCGCTAAGGTGGGCCCTACGTGATTTTTCACTAATTCAATCTGCTGCGAAGCAGACATCAACATCCCAGGATAGTTGCCAGGTGAAAAGTTAGGTTCGTTCTGCAACGTAAGCGTATCGATCGGAAGCCCTTCTGCTTCGTAGGCTTCGATGAATTTCTTGAAGTAGGTTGCATAGGAACCATACCACTGAGGATCAAGCGATCCACCAATGAGTGAGTTGTTGGTTTTCATCCATGCAGGTGCGCTCCATGGTGAAGCCATTAACTGCAAATTTGGGTTGAGTGCTTTTGCTTGCTGCAAACTGGGAATGATGTCTTGGCGGTCATGGTCAATCGAGAATTGGTTTTGGTTGATATCGGTTTGATTGGACCCTAGATCGTTATAAGTATAGAATCCTGAGTCAGTGAAATCAGATGCTCCCATCGCCAGGCGAAGATAGCTCATACTAATGCCATCATCGCTAGAGAATAGGTGCCCCATTAGACGATCACGCTGAGAAGTGGAGAGCGTGTTCTGAATAAGCGAAGCAGAAGAGTCGGTCATCGCTGCGCCGAACCCTTCCATCGTTTGGAATTGAATTCCGCTATTGATTACGACTTGCGAACCACCACTCCCAAAACCTGGTTTAAAGACAACGTCTGGCTGTTGAGCTAGCAGTTTGCTCTTGTCTCCTGTTGTCACCCAGACATCAACCGCGTAGAGAGCCGACGGGCATGCTCCTTGCAAGAGTGCAATAATAAGCAAATTTGCTGTTAGCCACTTACAAGTTGAAAACATGGTAGATCCAAAATTACAGGGTCGAACTTAAACGTATAGAACTCAGCGAATGATTGCATTCGTTAACTCAGCTAATCTCTACTGGTCTAGAAACCAAATCCAAGTTCTGATTCTGCAGCGTCCCTATCCTCTTCAAATTCGCTTATGACTGCTTCATCAACCGCTTCTTCAACATCCAGAGCAGCCGCGTGATCACTTGTTGGAAAATCACGGATTAGCAATAGTTCTTCGCTAACTTGAACAGAATAGTCTGTCGATTCATCTTGAGTAGATTTCGTCGTAGCAGAGTTACTTTCGAATAGCTGATTGCGAGAAGAGAGCGAAAAATAGAAATCGGAAACTATATCAGACGAAATCGGCTCAGCTTTGATTCCTTCGCTATCCACTTCGACCGGACTTAGTACTTCGATCGCGCTTTGTTTTTCTTCAACATGATGCTCTTCTATTGTGACTGGAGCACTGCCTGCGATGGTAGACGAGGTGGATACGACAAACGCTTCCGATGCATCACGCCAAACGGTATAGTCGGCGGCATCGATGGTTCCATCGTTATTGCCATCCGCCGCTAATAAGGTCTTTGAGCCATAGCTGTCTCGCCAGACGACGTAGTCATCTTGATCAACATCTCCATCGATATCGTAGTCGCCTTCTAATGAAGTTGTAAAGCTAACTTTGAAGATCCGTGCTCCGGCATCAATCGGCGTGACAGCATCTTCATCTTTGTAGAGCTCACTAAAGTAGATGCCATCCGGCCCGGCAGCGATTGCTACGACCGTGGCTCGACCCGATCCAGCATACTCAACCAAAGTGATAGGTCCGCTTAGGACATCACCATTCGTATCGAATTCAAATCCAACAATTCGCTTACCACGCGCTTGCGGCCCTGACGCATACGTTGGGCCCGACTCACTAACAAATGCATACCCCTGCTTGCTCGCTGGGAACTGACTACCAGCAAAGTTGCTTGGTTGAATAAAATCAAGGTTCACCGGCGCATGCGCAGGATTCCAAATGTACTTCGCATCAGCTAGTAAGGAATTATCCCCACCGTTCCAATCGTAGTTGCCACCTGCTTCAACACGCGCTAGTCGGTCAAGCGAGTTACCATTCTCGACTTCATAGAGAGATTGATCCGCATCTCGCCATGCACCACCAAAAGGATTTCTAAATCCGTAGGCATAAATGTAATCACGGGAATTGATGCCGTTGCCTGCATCATAGAGTGGGTTGTCGGTTGGTGCTGAACCATCGAGATTCATCCGAAGGATCTTCCCTCTGTAGGAATCTAGGTTGAGTGCTGTAGAAGCATCAAATCCATCACCGTTGTGTACGTAGACCAACCCATCGGGTCCGATCGAGACATTCGAAACTTGGTGTGATTGTCCTTGGCTTTCACCAACCATATCAAGAATTACAGTCTCTGACGAAGCGGTGAGTCCCCCATCGAGGCTGGTTAGTCGCACAACTTGCGGGTGATGCTCTCCGTTTGGAAGGCCATCAGTATCGGTTACTCTTGAGATAATCAGATCACCTGTTACAGGATCAACCGCCAACCCTGCGAGTCCTTGTTCACCCGAGCCAGGAAAAGCACCGGTCGGATTGAAATTCAACAATCCTGTCGCATAGTCGCTAACCGTGTAGTCATTCGTAACGACTTTAATCGTTCCATAGAGTTCGTTGACGTAGAAGAGAGGGTCTCCAGGATCGGAACCTGGGTTTGGAACGAACGCAATGTTTACAGGCAGCTGAAGTCCACCTGCTACGGTGCTGATTGAGAATCCTGCTTCGGTGGCAATGAACGGTATCGATGACTCCGAACCCCTTGCAAGGTTATCGAAGTTGGGTGCCGTTTGCAGTGAATTGCCAAAATAGGTTGAGCCATCGAGAGCGACCCACAAATCAAGCCGCTGTCCTTGAAGTAGGTTAATTGTTGGAAGCAAGACATTGTGTACCAAGCCGGTTCCATCCACAAAATTGAGATCGGTCTCTTCAAGCGTTAGCCCGTTTGTACCCGCCTCAATAACGATTCTGATATTTGCATGGCTTGGTAATGCAGCTGGATTGGTAAGCGTATTGGAAGTTCCATCATTCGATGTAATTGCTAGCAAGAGATCGCCAGCAGCAGCTTCAACTCGTAACTGCGAAGTAACGGGCGAGGGTTCGAATAAGATGATCGAATCCCCTTCGCCATCTTGCCATGTTGGTATTGGGGTGCTTGCTATATCTTCAATATCGAGCGGGAAGATCGCGCTCGCTACGTCGGTTGTGAAGTCGCGTGTTACGAAATCACTTACTGAACCTGCATCGTCACGAAAGCGTGCTCTTAATTGGTAATTCGTGTTAGGTAGCAACTCGGTTCTGCCACCATGAGAACCTTCAAACACGCCATCACCAAGATGGGTATGCAGCCGTTCTACGCCGGTAATACCTAGAGTTTGCCAAACACGTTCATTGGTATTGGTCGTATAAGAAAGAACGGGGAAGTCACCGATGCCGCCACCTGCATTGGAAGTGGTAATCTTATAAGCATCCCAACCAGTCGGCATTGAATCCGACGCATAGCTTAGTCGAAGGAAAACGTAGTTACCCGCATTCAAGCCACCATTATAAGCCGTATTGAGATAGCTAACGAGCGCTGCGTCGCCTGCTGCTGAAGTGAAGTTATTCGGCTCTGCCGGTATCGAGACCGTGCTCGACGGCGTAAGGAAATCTTCTTGCAGAAGAGTTGCCGAAGCATCTAAGGTCGAACCACTGTAGTAATCGGATGCTAATAATGAAGGAGATGAGTCAACACGAATCGCGTAGAGATCAGCACTCGTGGTCGTGGCGTTACCGACTTCGAAAAGATGGACGCCAAGGTTGGCCGTCGAGAAGGGATTGTTGACAGCACCAAGATTAGGTAGCTGAAAAGGTAAGACGGTGCTCGTTATGCCATTGGTAAACCATTCTCCAACATTTCCAAAGAAGCCTTCGCCACCTGAGCCATCGAAACTTGGATGAACTTGCGGCCAACTCCCACCATCGGTCCTAAACTCGACAAAGCCATCTGCTAAATCAGAGTAGATTGGTATAGGAGCATCAATCGACCAGATCTCCCAGTCGGTCGATAAGTGCAAGTCACCATCCGGATCATTAAAACCAATGGCTTCCATATGCACATCGGTTGGGTTAACGATTTCTCCCACAATCACGGGTTCGGTTATTGTCGGCAAGAGAGGTGAAAGGTTACCTACTTCGGGTAGGCCAACAATCTGGAGGTAGTTGATCCGTGTTCCTTTATCAGGTCCCGCTCCTTGATCAAGCGTGAGACGACCATCTGCAATGGTTACGACTTCGGTTTTTAAGAGAAACTCGGAAGGATTGAGAGCTTCGTTAGTCCAGTAATTCGTTCCTTCAACATTCAGCGTATGCGTACTACCAAAACCGGCATCGCCAATGGATGCGGTTACTTCGTACGTTCCATTCGGCAGACTGAATTCCCAGTCTTGCCCTATCTTAAAATGCAACAGCGTATCGAGTCGCTGGTCGGGAGCTGTGTCGCGATCTCTTGAGACATCGGTATGATCAGATGACCAACCGTAATTGAAACCATTGCCTCGATCACCGTAGAGTTCACCACCATCTGGCAGGTAGCGATTAGGTGTTAGAGCCGAATCTAATTGGAAGTTAACTAAATACGTATCACCAGCAAGCAACAGCTTATTTTCAAGCCGTTCTAGGCGGAGTTTTTTTGGGCGTGTCATGGAAGCCAATTACGGAAGTGCATTGAACGAGATAGTTTGGGCTATCGTATATTATCGCACACGTTAGACCATTTGTCATTCTATTAGTGAGTTTGACTTCAAAGCCAACTTCACTTCTTTTCGATTGATTACAAGCGTTGATATGGACCGCTCGGAAATCAATGCTTCTGTTTTGAAGTCACCCATACTAAGTGCGTAGCGTAAGGGATGATCGTTTTCGTTCAGAACGACCAAGACGACGCTGTCATCCGGGTTGATAAACGCTGTTACTAGCAGCTCGTTACCTGTATTACCACAAAGGATTCTTCTTGCTCCAGGATCGATATAGCGGCTGAAGTGGCCAATGTAATGGTAGGAATTGTTGTAGATAAGCTCTTTGTAATCAGGGCCTGCTATGATCGGAGCGCTGCAGAAATTGCCGACGTGATTAGGGCCCCCTTCGGAATTCAGTAGGATGTTCCAATCAATCCAGCCGACGGCGCCGCTGTTTAAGTCATTGATGATGGAACGGGCATAATGCTCACCCGTATTCCATTGCCCATTGTTATGGGTTCCTTCGAGGCAACCCTCGGTGAATAGCAATTTCTTATCTGGATAGAACTCGTTGACCATCTTCGCATGATGATATTCATCCGATACGTACCAGTGAAAGCCGGCGCCCCAAACGTATTTTGAAGCTTCGGCATCATCAAAGATAGTTTTTGCGCGGTCAAATAGTTGATCACGATTATGATCCCAGACAATTAACTTAACCTCTTGATGTCCGTTACTATGAAGAGCTGGACCGAGGTAATCTCTTACGAAATCTCGCTCTTCCTCAGCCGAGTAGATGCAAGACTCCCAACGCTGTACTGCGTCAGGCTCGTTTTGAACCGTAAGCCCCCAGATATCGATATCGATATCACGATAGGCTTCAATGTACTTGCAGTAGTACTTTGCCCAAGCCTCTCGATACTCGGGCCTTAGCTTACCACCCTCGGTCATCTGGTTGTTGGTCTTCATCCAAGCAGGAGGGCTCCAAGGGGAAGCCAGCAACTTTATATCAGCGCTGCCTGCAACTTTTTTAGCAGCATTGATAAGTGGTATGAGGTATTCATTATCACGTTCGATACTGAAGTCTTTTAGCTCCGTATCCCCTTCGGTCTTGGTATAGGCATAATTTCCTTTAGAGAAATCGCAACTATTGATGTGGGTTCGACATAAGCGATAACGATTCCCTTTTTCGCTATCGAAATAAGCATCGAGAAATTCTTGCTGATGCTCTTTGTCTAATTTGGAAAAGACGATACCAGCAGATTCCGTGAAAGCACCACCAAATCCGACTATCGTTTGGTATTTAACCGCTGGATCAATGGCGATGGTTACTGAATCGTCAGAGAGAGTTTCCATCGACTCAAGGCTAGCTATCTGCTCAATCTGGTCACATCCATTCATTGAGGTAGAAAAAACATCGACCGTAGCGTTTGTCTTGAGAGGCTTTGTTCGACCTGGATAGCTTAGCCCAACACCTGTTAGTCGAAGCGACTTAACGTTTGCAAATGCGCCTTTAGGTATCATAGTGGGTAAGATTTTTACCGTATGACTCCCCTCGGTCAAAAACAATTTGCCAAGGTTGATTCGCTCATAAGTTTCCCAACCTCCGGTGTCGCCAATCGTACCATCAATCGTCTTGCTTCCTATTTGCACTTGGTATCGACTACCTGAATAAGTTGCATCAACCGCAGCAATGATCGAGACATCAATCATCGAGTCTATTTCAAGCAAGATATCCCAGCTAACATGACTTTCGGTGCTGCTCCAATACCGGAAGCATCCTTTGCGATTCTGCAGAGCAGGACCTTCTGTGTGAGCTGTATACCCGCTCAGCACCAATTCTTTTGCTGCTATCGAATCGCCATAGAGAACGTTTTCTGACGTAAGGCACAGAAAACTAACGAGTAATAGAGCAACTACTCGAACAACAGCACTTGCATTGAAAAATCGGAGATGAAAAAATCTAAAAGGCATGTTTATCTAAATTGATAGAATCAGTTGGAAGGAATAGATTTGGCAGGAACGGATTTAGTAGCCGCTTGGTAGATATGCAAATCGTCTAGCATGACGGGTGATCCCCAGCAGCTTTCGAATCCTATCGTCCCAGTTGCATTACGATCATGGTGTACTGACTCGATGGTTTCTGAATTACCAGGACTTCTAGGGTCAATCATCGTAAGAGAAACTTTCTCTTTGCTATCAATCACCCGAAAGACATAGGTCTTCGCTGCTGGGTTAATGAATAACTCTTTTTTACTTAACAGCGTGATCGTGTTTTCATCAGGTCTTTCATGAATTTCCAGGCAATGATCTGGTTCCCATGCTGCAGGCCAAAAGTTGGATCGTAAGCCTTTCTCAAGAATCGAATACTCCCAGCCGGGACCATCTCCTCGCTGCTTTGAAGAACGTGTCATTACAGCGAACGACGCTCCGTAGCCTGAACGGAAGTTGTCAGCAAAAGTTACTTTGCCAATAATCGTTACGGGTGATTCACTTGGGTTAAACAGTTCCTTAGTGAGGAGATAGGGTCTGGCTCTCCACGTATCGATATGTTGTTTCGGGTTTTCTGATCCGAGCTGCAATTGCCCATTCTTAATTTTGGCGTACCCGAGCGTTTCCCAGAATTTGTGATTATTGAGATCCGTTTCGAAACTCTCTTTCATTACCAATGCTTGGCCCGAGGGGATTAAGGAATCCAAGGCATCAGCGTAAAGTGTTTCTAGGTCTTCTTTACCCAGGAGAGTCGAAGCAAAATCGGAATAATCGAAGGTCGAGTCTTGTAAGTCCTGCTGGATAATCTTTACTTTCTCAATGATGGTTGTCCCATCGACGGCACCTTCAAAAGCAATGTAGTTTGACTTTCCTCGGAAGAGAGATCGGCAAGTCACCGATTTGCTAAGCCAGGGGCTCTCTTTGAGAGAGATGGTGCATTTAATATTCACACCATCATCTTCAAGTATCAGCTTATAAGTCTGATCATCGGTCAGGTTGAAGAACTGACTTCCTGCAATGTCTGTCAGTTCACGATTACCTTCTAGTTTCAAGCCGGTGGAAAGGGTTCCGCTATCCATGGCGTGGTCGATGAGATAACTCGATCTAACACATGATTCAAGCAATCCCTCATCCCAAAGCGCAACGCCTCGATTATTTGAGCATCTTGTTAGAATGGCAATCGAGGGAGTCACACCCTGCTTCGTTGCCTTGAATTGGAAATCGCATTCGACTTTCAGGGTTCCCTTAGAAGGGTCGAATTGCTTGCCTGTGATTAAGTAGGGTCGCATCTTATCAGATGAACTCGATAGAACGAACTTTCCGTTCGCAAGAGATGATTCACCGACCGTTTGCCATTCATGCTTATTGTATGCGTCTTGACTAAAGTCCAAGTCGATTTTTGCTTGAGGAGTACTGCTCCGTTCGGTACCGTCCAGCCGATAGACATTATTCGTAAACCGTCTAATATCAGCAGCCAATGATACAACAGCCTCCTTATCCCACTGAATACTTTCTCCTTTATTCAGCTCATGCTTCTCTTGGGTGGAAGCCTTTGTGACCGGGAATGCTTCAACCTTTCCTTTGAAGACGCTAACTTCGGAGGTGCCAAAATCATCGACGGCGACACCGAATTCCGTACCTAGATCAACCACTTTGCCGTTGGGCGTGTTGATCGTAAAACCATGGCCAGCTTCCGTAACCGATGCGACAAGCCCCCCTTTAACCAACATGCCTCCTTCAGACTCAACCGAGAATTCTGCCGGTCCAATCAAAACTAGTTTGGTTCCTGATTGGTAAGTGAGCTCTATTTCACCTAATTCAAGTAAGAGCCGATCTCCCTGCGAGACATAAGCCCCTTGTGTGACTGAGGAGCTTTCAGAAGATTCGTCATTGCATTGCCAAACTGCCGACGAAGAGAGATTGCTGATCGAAGCAACTTGGATTAACTCTCGGTCAATCGCAGGGCTACGTTCCTGGGCAGGCGTCTCTTCTTGGGCAATTGTGCCAGGCATGTCATTTAGACTAGGCTCATTTGAGACAAGCCAACCTCCGGTCCACAAAAGCATAAGAGCAGCGGCAGAAACTACCGAGAAAGCGACAAAGCTAAGAAAGTTTGACCCCTTAGCTTGAGTCAATGGCAAGACCTTAGGTTCGTCCGATAAACCTTGCGGCTTTACTGCCTGCTCTTCTTCCTCGCAGACTGCTTCGACAACCCTTTGACGCATTGCCTCGGTCTCAACTTGCTTCAACTTACCTGAAGAAATTAGGATTGAGTTATGCAGCGAGATGTATCTCAGATAGTGCCATCTTGCGGCTGAGCTATTCTCAAGCTGGGCATCGAGGGTTGCTAGTTCTTCTTCGGTAATTACCTGTTCATACAACTTGCTGCAAAGAAGATAGAGATTGCGCACTTCTTCCTTACTCAATTCGTGTCGATCCGACGAATTTTCTGGGTTATCCACTGAAATGACCTAAAACAAATTGAGCCCAACAAGATTGGGCAACTGTAACTTAATGGTTTTCTAAACTAAGCCTTCGCTCGATACATGCAAGCAAAGCTTTTCTAATTCGGTAAAGGGACTTTGAAACTAAGTTGGCCGTAGTATCCAACTGCTGTGCAATATCTTTGACGCTGGCATTGGGTTCGTAACGATTTCGTACTAATTTACGATCCGAGTCGTTGAGCTTTTCTAAGCACAACTCAAGGGCTTCAATTGGGAGCTCGTAACTACGATCGTCCGTGGTTGCATCTTCCGAAATTTTATCGAGGGCGGTTACACCTAACATCTTGTCACCACGTAATTTTCTCTGCCGAAACTTCAACGCCTGAAATCGAGCAGTAGTACAGGCCCAAGCGTAAAAATTCGTCCCGATTTCAAACTCGCCAAACTTCTTCCACAAGACCAAACTCGTCTCTTGCAGCACATCGGAAGCGTCACTTTGATTTGACAACAATGCCATTAAGTAATAATGCAGCCGCATGCAGTACTGCGAGTACAACTCGATGAAGACCGCACTTCGGTCCTCTTTACTAGCTTCACCATCGGAGGTTGGTTGGTTGCTGTTATCCATCCAAAAATGCTTCTCAACAAACTTTACAAGTAGTAAAAGGAGATCAGGGTCCAGGGTAATTCAGGTCGTTATCGTTGCGGCCACCGTATTGAAAGTAGACTCCTTCATCAACGCTGTAGCTAATTGATTGAACGGAGCCATCGCAAAACGCCATGTTCATCCCACCTGCATGAACGCTGCCGAAGGATGGTCTAAGATCGCTATTTTCGTTATGGCTCAGGAAGCCTGTTTCTTGTGGATAATTTCCTGCGGAATCTTGAAAGGGCTGCCACGACACAGCTACGTCAGTGTTAATATCCCGTTCTCCTGTATATCGCAGTGTATCTTGGTCGTGCCCTACGAAGATATTTTGGTCGTCGCCAAGGTCTTCGCCATTTTCATATTGAAATGGATCCATGTACTTCTCACCAATGAGCGCTGTCTTGGTCGTGCCATCAGTAATCTGACCCATTTTGACTTGGCTCCGTTGGTACATGACTCCGTTTTGACTTTTTGTAATCCAATTGGTGAAGCTAGCTATTGCGGCTGGTGAAGTCGGTCCCCCTTCTCCTACCGGTCTGCTATTACCTGCGTTGGCTGCGTAGTCTGCTCGTGCGATATCGCAATCCCCTTCACGGCATGTTAATAAATTGAACGCCAAGAAATTGTTTCTATCCAAAGGATACAGGCGTGGTGCTCGACGCGAGGGGCAGACATAAATTGCTATAGGTGTTTGCACTAGCTCAAGCATTTTAGCTTCCCGGTCAGCACCAGCTTGTGTGCCTGAGGCGAGATCCCTTAGCGCTGGCTCCTCGATAAAGGAAAGTATCTGAAAGGGCCAACCGCCAGGCTGATCCTTTCCATACCCTTTATCAGGATCAGGTTGCCAACGCCAACCAAAACCCGAAGTTGGCATAAAGCCATGTGTAAGCTCATGATTGAGACAACCTAAGGCCATTTGCTTTAGGTTGTTCTTACAGCTGTTTCTTCTCGCGGCCTCTCTTGCTGCCTGTACCGCTGGCAGCAAGAGTGCAACAAGAATTCCAATGATCGCAATCACGACAAGCAATTCGACAAGTGTAAACCCTTCTCTGCGGTTCATACTGGCTTCCCCTATTCCTATTCTGAAGCTTAACTTGAAGTGATAGTAGCTACTGCTCTTCCGAGAGCAGTACGTTAATGCCGATCAGCTTTTTCGCTGAGATAGAGGTAGCAAAGCAACCACCATCCCAAGAAGAACTAACGATGTTGGCTCAGGCACACTTGCGGCAGCAGACGAGCTACTAGTCGCACCATATTGCGAAACCCAAAGCGTGTAATCAGCTGCGACAACTAAGCCACTACCATCTCCGCTTCCGTTTCCATTCAGAGCCGAATCATTTTGTCCTAGGTTGTCACGCCAAACGGTATAGTCAGCCGCATCAACTGTACCGTCGTCATTGAAGTCACCTTGCAAGCCAGCCGATGATAGAACTGTAAGTTCATCATCGAAGACGACTTTACCAGTGCGGAAGAAGTCTTCATTTGGCAAAGCAAACTGAAAGACAAAGTCTTCTGCAGCCGAAACGCCGTCGAAGTCGAAGAGTCCTGTCAGAGCAACTGCAGCATTGCTTGCTAGATCAAGCGAATCAATCGGGTTGAGTTCCGAAACTAGTGTGGTCTCACTCAACGCAACTTGCCAATCACCACCTAGAGCAGTCCATCCACTATCAAGCGAACCCGAATCTGAGGCGACTGTATAAGCATCAATCGAAACTGCTTGGTTGAAGCCATTGATAATTTGGGCATCGCCTGTTGTTCGATCGACGTTGAGAGTCAGCGTATCGGTTGGAATTCCTTCGTAGACAACAATGCCGTCGACGAAGTTTTCACCTTCGGGTGCAAATCGGAAAGTCACATCATCGGTATCATTTCCAAAAGCTTGACTTGCTGGTTGGTAGATTGCTCCAAGAGCTTTTGTCGTGTTACCAGCAATTGCTTCGGAGGAAATCGGGTTGA
>CAYGQU010000029.1:5745-12806 GCA_964352045.1 uncultured Planctomycetaceae bacterium | reverse complement strand
CAAGTGGTCATTGCCCAAGGGGGAAGGGGGGGAAAGGGCAACACGCGATTCAAATCCTCGACAAACCAAGCCCCACGCGAATTCACCAGAGGAACCAAAGGTGAATCACGACAGGTCCAATTTGAGCTCAAGGTAATCGCTGATGTAGGTCTCTTAGGAAAACCGAATGCGGGCAAAAGCACCCTTCTTTCAAGAGCAAGTCGCGCTCGCCCCGAGATTGCAAACTATCCATTCACAACCAAGAAGCCCAATCTTGGCATCGTGCAGGTTGATCTTGATCGTGATTTTGTCATGGCCGACATCCCTGGTTTGATCGAAGGCGCCAGCCAAGGGCATGGCCTGGGACACGAATTCTTACGCCATGTCGAACGAACGCGAGTATTGATCCACCTTGTCGAACCCGATCCAATGGACCAAACCGATCCGATTGAAAACTACCATACGATCCGCGGCGAAGTAGTCACCTACAGCGAACAGCTCGGCACCGACTTAGCCGATCGGACCGAGATCATCGCCGTCAGCAAGTGCGAATTGCCCACCGCAAAGGAAGTGCAAGAAAAAATCGCCAAAGCGGCAGGACAAAAAGTGCTGCTCTTCTCCGCTGCTACGGGTGAAGGTCTGAAGGAATTGATTGAGGCAGCGTATCAGGCGTTGCATCCGCGTGAAGAGGATTGAAGCATGAATTTCATGTGCATCCGAAGCAGACTTCCCCTCGTATATATGATTATTTAACTGTAGCAGTCTCAGTGCATGCAGTTTACCATTCGTTTAACATAGGAGGTCACGATGGAATTACTCCACCGCAATTCACATTTTACATTTACGCTTTTGGTTTCCTTAAGTGTTGGCATTATTAGTTTTAGCCAAGTGAATGCCGACGAGAATGGCACGAAGGGTAAATCAACTATTGCCCAGGAAGCTGCTCGACCACAATCTCGTCCTGATGTTACCTCAGGCCTAGGAGTTCCTGCTGGTGAAACATTTCACCTCGGAGAACGCCCAACAGGAGACTTTGTTGTCTCAGCTTACAATATAGGAAGCGTTCCGGTAACAATCCTTGCTTCACGTGGCAAGCGCCGAGAAATCGTGGGTGAAGTGAAACCAGGCGAAACCGTAATCCGAAAGTTTCGATCTTCTGATGGCGTGCTTGTGCAAAATCAAGCCATGCGAAAAGCTCAGCTAACGGTTGAAGCATGGGGTACAAAAGATCTTTCAATGTATTACAAGCCCAACAGTGAAGAACCTGCTGTAAATGAAGCGGTGGAATAAGACGACAGAAAACTTAAGCTTACGATTAGATTAAACCCGGCGAATCGCTGTAATAGCACCGAGTTCTTCGCTCTTAACACGAAGCAACCGCTCAACACAACTTTGTGCGGTCATCTCCCGATGGGCGTCGGCGGTTGGGGCTCGAAAGGTGTCAGTCAGTTGTCGCTCTAATAGAGGACACGACAATTGCGGCGTACCAGAAAGCAAAATCAATCGTTCACGGACCATGAGTTCAATCGAATTGCTGTTGTAGACCGCATCAGCATCCCAGGCGATTGGCATTGTCTCTCCCGTTATCGACTGCAGCGTAGCGGCTCGGACTTGGAGTAGCACGCTAGGGCCAGCCGTTGCGACGGTGCCGACTCCTTCGCTATCAAGCAAAGCAACTGCGATCGTGACTCCGGAATTGAATTGCTTGTCGGCAATCAGTTGTCGATTGAGTTCGGTAAGTAATTCACCCGCATCTTCAGCATTTTGGGCTAATTCGTATACCAAGGAGTTGGTACGTTCGATCGTTGAGGAAGCTTGTTCGTCGGTCGTTCCGGGTGTGGCGACAACCGAGCTACTAACAGCAAAGGTTTTGCCATTAGGTAAGAGACACCATAAGCTCTCGGCAGCTTCCGTTGATTGACAGCGCCAAGTAGCGATTTCCAATTCGGATTGTTCCGCATTAGCCGCGTTGAATCGGTTCTCAAACGATTTTGTCGTGGGACTGATTGCTTCCGTTGAACCGTTCAGCAAAGCATCTCGCTCGATTTCAACTGCAAGCCGCCCCGCAACGATTTCGAGCATTTCTAACTCACGATTGCAAAATTGTTTCTGACGATCGAAGAATAGCCAAACAGTTCCATGAATCGTTGTATCGGAAGAAACTGGCAAACAGACAGCCGATACGGCAGGACGATGGCAGTGCCACTGCAAGATTTCAGCCGGATGCTCTAAAACCACAACACCGCCCGATAGGGCTGCCACATCGGCGTCGGCGGTTGCCAACGGGCGTGCTTCAGCAGGAATCGCTTCTGTTTTTTCCCAAATGGCTCGACAGCCTAATTCTTTCGTAGCTGTATCAAGCAGCCAAAACTCGGTTGCAACGGCTCCATAGGCGTTCGCAGTACCACGAAGGACCGCTTCAAGCCGTTCATTAAAAGCTTCTTGCTTACGGACAATTTTCGGAACTTCGGCCATTGGCATCGTTGCCGGAGCACCGTTACTCGTCTGAAAAGGGTTCGTCGCATCAGCTGGCGTAGGCAACATGGGAGGTCAACAGTTTTTCGCAGGGGGAGTGGAAGTGCCGCCCAAAAAAGGGGTTTGGGCTTGCTTGCAACAGCAAGGTTTACGCAACAGGGTTATTTTTCTTAGTCGCTATAGATCCCCATCGACCCGCTGATCACTGCGTATTGGGTAAAGTTGACAGGTTCAAATTAGAGCGACTATGCCGATTATGCGATTGGCTGATTGGCGTTTGACTAGCTATGCTGTTGTAGCCGTCGAATCATGCTTGCCTTTAGTTCCCTTCATAAACGAGTTTACAAAGATGCCATTACCTACCCGAATCATCTTAGGCATGATCCTAGGGGTCCTGTTTGGCTGTTTGTTTCGTTATTTGGGGGCAGAGTGGTTTGTCATTGATTGGATTAAGCCGTTTGGTACGCTTTTTATTCAGTCACTTAAGATGATTGCTATTCCTTTGGTCATCGCTTCGCTCATAAAGGGCGTATCCGACCTGCGTGATTTATCCCGGCTCTCGGCATTGGGTGGTAAAACAATTGGGCTTTACCTCTTTACCACGGTGGTGGCCGTCACGCTTGGGCTCGTGGTGGTGAATATCGTCGGGCCAGGTAATTCAATCGACGAAGCGACTCGAATCGAGTTAGCAGCCGCCTCGGCTTCCGACGCCACTGCCAAGATTGAAATCGCCGAAGCTCAGAAAGAGCAAGGCCCGCTCCAGCCACTTGTCGATCTTGTTCCGGGCAATCTTTTTGCCGCTGCAACCGACAATACAAACATGCTTCAGGTGATCGCTTTTGTCATCTTCTTTGGAATTGGTTTGATACTTACGCCCGACGACAAAGCAAAACCTGTTAAGGATTTCTTCGATGGCTTGAACGAAGTCATACTCAAGCTAATTGATGTAATAATGCTTGGCGCACCCTACGGTGTGTTTGCCCTCTTAGCTGCCTTGGTGGTGGAAACTCCCTCTTGGGATGTCTTCCAAGCGCTGCTGCTCTACTCGGTCTGTGTTATTATCGGACTTGCAATTTTGATCTTCGGGTTTTACCCCGGCTTGGTTGTTGCCTTCACGGGCAGATCCTACGGCTCTTTTTTCAAAGGAATTATGCCCGCCCAGTTATTGGCTTTTTCGACCAGCAGTTCGGCAGCAACATTGCCTGTGACGATGGAACGGGTTGAAGAGCACTTGGGAGTCGACGAAGAAGTCGCCAGCTTTGTGCTACCGATTGGTGCGACCGTGAATATGGATGGCACAAGCTTGTACCAAGCGGTGGCAGCGGTCTTCATAGCCCAGGCGTTTAATATCGAACTCAGCTTTTCGGATCAAGTCGCTATCGTGCTAACAGCTACTCTCGCCTCGATCGGCACCGCTGCCGTGCCTAGTGCTGGGATCGTCATGCTCGTTATTGTGCTTGGCACGATCCATGTCCCCGAAGAAGGAATCGCGTTGATCTTTGCCGTCGATCGAGTGCTCGACATGTGCCGAACCGTTGCGAACGTAACGGGTGATGCAACGGTTTCGATGCTCGTCGCAAAGAGCAGCGGTATGCTCCATGAGCCACACGTAAAAAATTGGGACGATGATTACCCCAAAGAAGAAGTGGCCGGTTGATTTGTTTTTGTAGAATACTTTCCCCGGGATGGATAAAAAGGGTAGCAGCGAAAATCGTTCGGGAGGACTCTGCTTGTTACAAACATTATCGCTCACGAAAGTCGGTGCAACCCTTAAGTGGTGCCGTCTTGGTTTATTCTTTTAGTAAGATAAAGCGTGACCCAAACGATGCCAACGCTTTCTCTTCAACTGAATGTCTTCACGCAGTTGTTTGCAAGCTTGAAAGAATTTTTTCTACACTAATAAGAGACAAGGCCCATCAGAATAATCACTTCAGATGTGAGATATCATTCAATGTCAGCAGTAGGATTATAAAGATGCCTATTTAAGAGAAAAACCTTGAGCCTTGGTAAATCATCCGTATTGATTAAATCAACGCCGGCATTCAAAAGTTCTTGCCATAAGGCTTCATTCTCTGGTGTTCCCCACATCCGTAATAATCTTCCATGAGAGTGGCAATTAATTGCAATTCTCTTAAGCTTCTCTCTCTCTGTTTCAGGGAAAGGCCCCTTTCCCTTCCAACTAAAATGAGCCCCCCATCGGTCACTAATAAGAGGCATTTCGCAAGATCTTACGCTGTTGTGTTGATCCGTTAATCTACCGTCTCTAGAGGTATACCTTATCCCTTTTGAAATAAGCTTGGCGTAAGGTTTTGCGCTAGTCAAAACAATTGTAACTGCTCCATGCTGTACGCAGTTATCGTCCCAGGTGGTAAGCATGCTTTTATACTTTTTTAGTACATTGCGTAAGGCTTCATAGGTAGCTTGACGTTCCGATTTGAGATCGACTAGCAAAATAAAGGGTCTGCTATTTCTGTATACCATCCCGCCATTGGTAATTACTATTTTCTCAAGAGGTTGCAGGTAAAGTTTTTCGAAAGTTTTTTCTATGGTTAGCTCACTAGGTTCATGGCCAACTAGCAATTCATTGTTGCTCAAAAAAATATCACACTCAACCGACATGAAGCCAGAGGATATGGCATCCAAAAGCGGCTTGTCATGCCAGTAGTCATTGTGAGCATGCGCATTATGAAGTGGTTGAATGGTCTCTTTTTCTTCATTAGCTAGAGATTGATGTGTTAGAGACACTATCGCTAAGAAGGCGCAGGTAATGCTAGTGTGGTGTAAGATAGTGAATGGAACCCGACTTTTGGAAAACATAATCAGTCTCATGCCAAGAAATAAATCAATTGCTTAGAAATGCATACCAAATAGGTCAATGCTCATTAATGTCTATTAACGGAGCGTAGTCGTGTGTTGTTAAGAGTGTATCAAATAACCCTCGATGAAATCAAAGAAGCGTGACCCAAACGAGCCACGCTTCTTTTAAAATGCAAATTGATCGATGCTACCGACTACTCAAGAATAATATCTTTCACCGTCATGCCACCAGGAATCATTGGCAGTACATGCTCTTGGTAAGGTACGTTCACATCGAGGACGTAAGCGCCGGGATAATCAATCATTTCTTGGATCGCCGCTTCGAGATCTTCTTTGCGTTCGACATAACCACCGCCGATGCCATAGGCTTTAGCAATGCCAACAAAGTCGGCGTAACGATTTGATCGGCCCGAGGCGCCGATGCCGTCCCCTTTACCTTTCCATTGGGGATCATCAATGGGGCCAAGGTAAGTGTGGGCTCGATTGCCTTCCATGAAACGGTCTTCCCACTGAACCACCATGCCAAGGTGCTGATTGTTGAGGAGCAAAACCTTGACAGGAAGATTTTCGCAAGCGAGCGTCGATAGTTCTTGAATATTCATTTGGAACGAACCATCGCCGTCGATATCAATCACCAAGCGATCGGGAAAGGCAGCTTGAACGCCCATCGCGGCGGGCAAGCCGAAGCCCATTGTGCCGAGTCCCGATGAGCTGAGCCAAGTGCGTGGTTTGTCGAACTTATAGAATTGGGCAGCCCACATTTGGTGCTGGCCAACGCCGACTGTAATAACTGGATCGAGCTTGGCAGTCATATCGCATAGGGTTTTAATCGCATGCTGCTGAGTGATACCAGGGTACTCTTCATCGTACTTGAAAGGGTACTTTGCTTTCCAGGCTTTGCACTGAGTAACCCATTCGGAAATATCTTCAGGTGCTTCGACAATCTTGTTGAGTTCTGTCAGAGCGTACTTAACATCGCTACGAACAGGGATATGGGCTGGTTTGTTCTTGTTGAGTTCAGCCGCATCAATGTCGATATGAATGATCTTACCATGCTTGCAAAATTCTTCGAGTTTGCCGGTGACTCGGTCATCGAATCGAACGCCAAGGCCAATGAGTAGGTCGGCTTGATCGACGGCATAGTTAGCGTAAACCGAACCATGCATGCCAAGCATGTCGAGCGACAATTCGTCCGTGCCAGGATAAGCACCAAGTCCCATAACGGTGGTGGTCACCGGAATGCCTGTCTTGGCGGCCAATTCGCGAAGCTCTGCCGAGGCCTCGGCAGAAATGATGCCACCTCCAGCGTAGATAACTGGTTTCTTAGCTCGTTTGATGGCAGCAGCTGCTTGGCGGATGGCTTCCGCCTTGGCTAGTGGAGGGTTGGGATCGTAGCCAGGAAGATCGACTTCGCAATCGTAATCAGGAACGCATTGCGCAAGCTGAACGTCTTTGGGCACGTCGATCAAAACCGGGCCTTGCCGACCTGTCGAAGCGATCAGAAAAGCTTCCTTAACAACGCGTGCAATATCTTCGACGTTGGTAACTAGGTAGTGATGCTTGGTAATACCACGGCAAACTTCGACCATGGGTGTTTCTTGAAACGCATCAGAACCGATAACGGCAGTTGGAACTTGGCCCGTGATGCAAACAAGCGGAATACTATCGAGCTTTGCATCGGCAATGGCGGTAACGAGGTTTGTCGCACCGGGGCCACTTGTGGCCATGGCAACGCCAACCTTGCCAGTCGAGCGAGCAAGGCCTTGAGCAGCAAAGGCGCCCCCTTGTTC
>CAYGQU010000029.1:0-5735 GCA_964352045.1 uncultured Planctomycetaceae bacterium | reverse complement strand
CCCTTGTTCGTGACGGGGCAAGATGGTTCGGAGTTTGTCCGAGACACGCGTCAGCGCCTGGTGAAGTGGCATGCTACAGCCACCTGGGTAGGCAAAAATCGTATCGACGCCATGATTCACAAGCGACTGGACCAGGATATCAGCACCTGAAGTGAGCTGAGCTTTGGAATCGGTCTTGTTCTTTGTGGCTGTCGTCGACATGGCTATAAGGGTAGGCTTAACGGGGATTTCGGGGAAAGCTAAATAAACCAGATTAACAACAGGGTATAATTAACCCTTCGGTCAATATGGCAACATGGATAGGAGAGTGAGGAACATCCCCAGGGGCATGTTCAGGCCAGCTAAATGGAAGCTTGTGAGTATAGGCAAAAACTAGCCAAAAAGAAACCGATTCGTCCAGGTATTTGAACCGATTTGGGTCGATCGTAATAATCTAGTTAATGCGCTTTAGTTGTTTGCTATAAAGTACTTAGGTGCTTCTGGCTGTCGCCTCATTAAATCTGATAGCCAGTCGCTAGACAGATTGGAGATTTTTTAGGGTAGCCTCGTCGGGCAAGTCATGGGCTTAACTGCCAGAAGAACGGGTTAGAGTAAAGGAGTAGAGGACAACCACCGATCCGGCAGCAAGCAAGCTCCAAGGGGCCCAATCCGGTGGATTCACATCCCGAGCGGCGGCAACCACCTGATTTCCCTGGACGCGCGGCTTGAGTATCGCTCGATCCACGCAAAGTGATTCGAGCCCTAACAAACAACAGTAGACTCCCAGGGCTAGGAAAAATGAACGCCACATGGTTTTTGATTCGACTTTCGGAAAGATATCGATTTTTGAATCAAGCTGTTCAACCAACCAGCCAAAAACAATGGCTAGTGTGATGACAGCACTATTCCTCTTTCGTTATACCGAGGCTATTGAGACTATTAAAAAGCGATAGCAGTCGACTTTTGTGACTCGATAGATTCAGCTTGCACCGGTCAGCAAGAGTCGGCAGGCACTTATCGACTGCTAAGGAGTTCCGTTAGCTTTGCTAGCAATGAATGCCAGCGGCAACAATTTTAGGGTATCGTACCAATTAAACTCATTATTCCGTCTTCCGATGGTCGATAGTCGATCTTGGTAAGAACTATTTCTTGCCTCCGCGGCAATATGCCGTGGAAGGAAACGATTCATAAGCCGAGGGAACGGCATGTCGCGACTTAGCCAAGATCAGAGTTTCAAACAACCTGGTCATTTAAAAATCTACCGCGGTCCTGAGAATTCGATTCAGGGAACAGCGGTTCCTGCTGTCGAAATGTCGGACGATAACCAATCGGTTACCGTCTCGGCAGGGGTTGTTGTTCCGCTTCTTGCTGATGCGCTACTCAGCCAACGAACGTGGCTTCGCGATTTTGAAGAAGATCAGATCACGCTTCCTGCAGATCTTTATGAAGTGCTGATGGCGTATCAACACTTTCGCCGGCCCGTTGCGTGATTGGCCCATTGCAGGATCATTCCGTTGCAAAATCGGCGCCCACCTAACCTTGCCAATCGTGAACAAATTGAATTAGGGCGCGTGCATTCTCGGGTGGAGTTTGTGGCACAATGCCATGGCCAAGATTGAAAATGTGCCCTGCACGACCGGCCACACTTTGTAATATTTCACCCGCGCGTTGTTTGATCGTGGCTTGATTAGAAAGCAGTGTGAGGGGATCAAGGTTTCCTTGCACCGAGCGGTGTGATCCCAATCGATCCCAAGCATCGGCCAATCGGATTCTCCAGTCGATGCCAATGACATCGCCCCCGGCTTCGGCAATCAGGGGTAGTAGTTCAGGATTGCCGGCACCGAAGTGAATCACGACGGCACGCGGATCGAGTCCTTCGATCAATTCTTTTGTGTAGGGAAGCACAAAACGGCGATAGTCGTCAGGTCCCAAGCAACCAACCCAGCTATCGAATAATTGTACCGCTTGCGCTCCGGCAGCGATCTGAGCATTGAGATAGAGCGTAACGCTACGAGCCAGCCTTTGCATTAACGCTTTCCATGCCCCTTCATCACGCTGCATGAGGGTTTTCGTATGCAAATAATTTTTGCTACCACCCCCTTCAATCGCGTAGCTGGCAAGCGTAAACGGAGCACCAGCAAAACCAATCAACGGCAAATTTTCGGGCAAGTCCTTGCGTGTTTTACAGACCGTCTCGATGACATAGTGCAGCGAATCGACACTTTGTAAATCAAGAACACGATCAACATCTTCCGACTCTCGGACCGGATTATGGATGACCGGACCATCTCCCTTGGCAAATTCAAGCTCCATGCCCATTGGTTCGAGAATAGGCAAAAGATCGCTAAAGATGATTGCCGCATCGACACCAAGGAAATCGACCGCTGTACACATCACCTCGCTACAAAGCGAAGGGTTTTTGCAAAGTTCGAGGAAGCCGATCTTGGATCGAACCGCACGATACTCAGGCATGTAACGCCCCGCTTGCCGCATGAGCCAAATCGGGGTGCGGCGCACAGTTTCTTGGCGGCAAGCTCGCAAGAAATCGCTATCGCCCCAGGGTTCGTTTTGCGTTGCTTCAAGGAGCTGTTCGTGTCGATTGGCAATTTTTGCTGTTTCGCTAGCCGTAGGCATGTGAAGATTCGTCATCAGGTGGCTTAGCTTCGCTTTTCTTTCAAGTAACTCGTGGCATTTGCTCGCTGCTTCGTCAACCAAGCGGCCCATCGTGCCAGCCGTTGCTTCCAGATCAACCGAAAAACCAAGCGTCCGCAAGCGCTCGGAGGTTGTTGGACCAATCGACGCCACGATTAGCTTATCAAATCCTGCTCGCAGCGATTCGCCGATACCAAGTCGTTCGGCGACTTCAAGCAAGTGATTAAGCTGCTGGGCCGAGGTAAGCATCAACACATCAAGTTCACCCGCCGCAATGCGGTGGGCATTTGATTCTAAGGCAGAACAATCTTCGGGTAGCTCCCAGCCATAAACGGTAACACGATCGACGGTTGCTCCACGGGCCTCGAGGCCTGCGATTAGACTTGGATTCGTCTCGCCATACTCTTGCAATCCTACCGTTAGATTGGCCACCGGCATTTGCGTGTCGAGCGTGGCAAGTACTTCTCGCCAGGTGTTAGGTGCCGGGGCTCGATAGGTCGGTTGGATTCCAAGCTCGCGGAGAACCGCCGTTGGTTTTGGCCCTCGGGCAAGTGTGGGGATATCCGAAATGGCATCGAGTAAGCGCTGGCGTCCCACGTGCCGTTCGACTTGTTCGATAAACATCCGAACACCTACTCCGGTGAGGAACAACATGGCATCGACTTCGCCGGCAAGAAGACGATGAGCAAACTCAATCGCGAGTCGATGGTCTTTTGTTGGCATCTCGCGCATCGAAGGGCTGACATGCGGCACGCCGTGGAGTCGTTCGATCATCCGCTCGATTTCAACACAACGTCTGCTTTCGAGCGAACCTACACGGAGCCCTGCGAAGGAAGATCTTATTGTGGGCGATGCAGACGTTTCGCTACTTGGGGGTAAGCTAGCGGACATAAAAAGTGGCGTGTTGAGTTTCGCATACCAATAAACAAGGCATACAAGGGGATAAACCAGCTAATAACAAAAAAATAACCACAAAATTCAAATGGCAAGAACCTTCTACGTGATGCTTGTCAGCTTCTCCATCTTATCGCGATTAGAGTGCTACGAACATTGGGGAAGAAAATTTCCAGACAGATTTATATCTTTGAATTATCGCGTTTCACTCAAACGAAAAAAATTACTTCGACAAACTTTGAATACTTAGGTGATGAAGGCATTCAACGTTCTTGACATTCGATGCGAAGCGCGGCACACTCGGCCTTCGTTGAATTCATCAACCCAATTTTTGTTGAAGCATCAATCGGGGGGGAGATCAACGAGCTTTTCCTTAGGCGGAAATGATTTCACTAACGATTGAAGAACGGTGTTTCTGATTCGTTTAGAGCAGGTCTTTGGTGAAAGATGCGATTTTGCATCTTTCCACCAACAGGGTTGATTATTTCCCAAGCCGAAAGTCTGATGTTTTTTATATGGTAATAAATTAAGCAAGATTTTTTTGCGGTTCAACTTGAGTCGATTTTTAAAAAATCAAATGCACGATAATTTACGAGATAAACTGGGGGCGTTGCCGAGGGAACGAAGCGTTCGATGCTCATTTTTTAATTAGAATGACGTCGGGACACGGAGGTCCCCCTGTTTTGTTTTTTCTATATTAAATCGCATCCTGATACGACTTGCTTTTCAAAAGTTATAAATTGTTATACCTTCTAATCTCTATCCGGCGATTCTTTAAAGCCTTTCTACGAGATTATAATCGACGTGCCTGATTGCCTTGTTTCGTTTGGTTCGAACTTAGGTGACCGTGAGGCAACAATTCACGAAGCGATGTCGCTGCTTGAAACGAAGACGCAGGCGAATGCTTATGTCGCGAGTACCTTGATCGAAACCGCACCAATTGGAGGTGTGAAAAGACAAGCACCCTTTCTAAACGGTATGGTCCGTCTAGAATGCGATCACTCTGCCGAAAACCTTCATAAGACACTTCGGTTGATCGAAAAACAACTGGGACGTGAGCGTCACGAACGTTGGTCCGCACGAACGCTTGATCTTGACCTGATTGGTTACGGTGACCAAGTCATTAAGCAAACGGGCCTCCGTGTGCCGCACCCGCGGATGTCGTTTCGTCGTTTTGTTTTGGAGCCTGCCTGCGAATTAGCTGCCGACTGGGTTCATCCTGAATTAGGTGTTACCCTTGCCGAGCTTCTTGAAACGCTCACGAGTGGCCAAAACGTTGTGCAGATAATCGGAGCGATTGGCCCACTGGTTGCGGTCGAACTAGGTCTTATGGGATTGTCGGCGGAACTAGGCGAGCATAAAAGCTATGGTGACATTGGCCCTGATAGGGTTTCTAGACCGAAATTATTGATTGATGGTAGTCCAACACGATCGTTAGGACCCCTTTCGGGAGGCCCCTGTCTTGCTTTAGCTGATTGCCCGACCGAATCTTGGCGGATTGAAGTCCGGGCGGCCCTCGAATGTGTTTGGCCAATGTGTGACAATGCACGGCCATAGGATGCCTTTTAGGTAGTATTGGGTTTTCAAATAAACCTCGCAAAACCACTCCCACCATCTACCCTCTGCCGCCTAACAGTGGAGCGGGATCAATGGTTTAGCAACCTATAAGCGTACTAAAAAAGACATCATCGACTTACCCTCACTCACAGCTTGTAACCGTTCTAATTCCTATGGCTGAATTGGTCCGACTGACTACTCCCGAAGCTTGTCGCGACTGGGTTCGTGCTGCGCAGATCGAAGGTCGAACTGTTGGATTGATCCCCACGATGGGGGCTTTGCATTCAGGGCACTTGAGCCTTGTCGAAGAAGCGAACAAAACTTGTGATCGAGTGATTGCCACAATCTTCGTCAACCCAACCCAGTTTGGACCAACCGAAGATTTCGACCGCTATCCGCGTGATCTGGAGGGTGACGCCAAGAAGTTGATTTCAGCAGGTGCCGATGCGTTGTTTGCGCCCACGGTCGAAGCCATCTACCCGTCTGGCGATGCGACCCTTGTTGATGTAGGTCCCATCGCGGAACCATGGGAGGGCGAAAGGCGTCCAACACACTATGAGGGCGTTGCGACGGTTGTCCTCAAATTGTTGCTTATTGCGCCTGCCGATCGAGCTTACTTCGGACAAAAAGATTATCAGCAAACACTCGTGATT
>CAYGQU010000028.1:0-13069 GCA_964352045.1 uncultured Planctomycetaceae bacterium | reverse complement strand
ATCTTGATTCCGCTGCCACTCATCTCCTTGGTACATCGGATACTTGGCTCGGCTGTCTCCTTCTTCAAAAACATGATCACGTTTTAGTTTTCCAGCTAACAAGCCTTTCATCAAAGGCCAATAGGCCATGAGTGATACCTGATTATCCAGGCACCAGGGAATCGTCATTTGTTCGATATCTCGCTGTAGCATGTTATAAGGAAGTTGAACCGCCGTGAGTGGACAGGCTGTCGCGAACGCCTTGATCTCTTCCAGAGTACAATTCGAAACACCTACCGATCGGATCTTTCCTTCATCAATGAGTTTGGCAAAGCCAATCGCTGATTCCTCGACCGGAACTTGGGGATCGGGCGAATGGAGATAGAACAAGTCAATCTGCTCAACGCCTAGTCGGGTGAGCGATGCCTCACACTCGCTGACGATGGTTTCAGGCCGGGCGTCTTGTAACATTTCGGGTTTACCCGACGTGCCATCGCCGTAATGGATGCCCCCTTTCGACGCGAGTATGACTTCGTCTCGTCGGTCAACCAGAACATCATGCAGGACTCGATCGCTCTCACCTTTGGGGCCATAGACGAAAGCGGTATCCAAATGATTGATGCCTGCATCGAGTGCCGCATGGACCGTTGCCACACTATCAGTATGATTGGCATCAAGCGTTGTCACACCCGCCATCGGCCAGCAGCCAAGTGCGACGGGTGAAATTTTCAAATTGGTGCGACCAAGGGGTCTTAGTTCCGACATGCCATTATGGATTGGTTGACGTTGGCCAAAGGCTATTTGCGATTTGCTTGCTGTTGTTGAGCCTGTTGCTGCGCCTGATCCGATTCGGGGTGATTGTCTACAGGCCTTGCGGAATCTTTCGTGGCAGCCGGTGGGGGACCACCTGGACGACGAGGTGTGTAAAGACAGCAATCTTTTGGACAAACATCATGATTGGCAGGGTACTGACCAACAGCGACCCGGTCGGGCGATTCTCCTTTTTCAGTGGAGGTTCGTTCGACAATCAAGTCGCGGATCATGCGAACCGTACGCGGGTGAGTACCAATCGTTGGGGCTCGATAGAAGTTGACTCCCAACTCGGCGCATAGGTCTTTTGCTTCGGTATCTAAGTCGAAGAGGACTTCCATGTGATCCGAGACAAAACCGATGGGTACAATCACGACATCTTCTATACTTGATTTTTCGTGAAGTTCACGAATCCGATCGCAAATATCGGGCTCAAGCCAAGGTTGTTGGGGGGGCCACTGCGGCTTTGGTAAACGAGTTCCCAATTCGTATGACCCAACGCCTCGGCGACAAGACGGCAAGATTCATTCAATTGCTTTTCATAAGCACAGTTATCAGCCATCGAGAGCGGTATGCTGTGTGCCGTAAACAAAATCGAAGCAGCATCGCGATGTTTTGTAGCAATTTTGTTACGTTCTGTTTGGACTAGCTCGGTCATGGTTTGAATGAAAGCTGGATGATTATAAGCCATCCGTAGTTTTTCAATCTGCGGAGCCTTCTCCCCCACCGCTTCTTGAGCCTCGGCAATGTTCTCACGATACTGCCGACATCCTGAGTAACAACTATAGGTATTTGTGAAATAAGCAACCGCGCGTTTAACGCCATCATTTGCCATTTGGCGAATCGTCTCTTCGAGCATGGGTGCCCAATTTCGATTGCCCCAATAAATCGGAAGTTTCGGCCCGTTCATATCAAGCTCTTGTTCTAGAGCGGCTATCAAATCACGGCACTGCTGATTGATCGGACTAATGCCACCAAAGTGTTGATAATGCTCGGCGACTTCGAGCATTCGTTCACGCGGCACGTTTTTCCCACGGAGAACATTCTCTAAAAAAGGAATCACGTCGTCAGGACCTTCGGGTCCACCAAACGAAACCACTAGTAAGGCATCGTAAGGCTGGCTTTTTTTATTCTTTGAGTCGGACATGAGGTTATTCGTTAAAAGCAATTTAATTGCGGTAAGATTGTTGGTTCAGCTAATTCAAAAGTGAGTAATCCATTCCTAAATTGAATTCGTATTTTCAAATGACTTGGATCAAGTTTTGAGAACTTTGGTTGTCACTTTTAACATATAGCGCATGAAAAAGCGGCAGGCAGCTTGTAGGCTGCCCACCGCTTTCTTGAGACTTCTCGATGCCAAGCTGAAAATCAGCCGGCATGAAAAGTGACCCCAACGGGACTCGAACCCGTGTTGCCGCCGTGAAAGGGCGGAGTCCTAGGCCACTAGACGATGGGGCCGTTGGTTATGTGTTTCACGTTGAAAAACCCAACCGAAGGAACAAGGCTAGAAGGCGAGGGGCTCGCCGTCAACCCAGAGGTAGCTACTCGACTTACATAGAGTGGAAACTTGAAGTATTTTTCAGTCGATTGGCTACGCAGCTACCCAAGTTCTTCATTTTTCAGCCCGTGAGCCTGTGAGAGTAAAAAACCTGAGAGGGTAAAAAAAGAGCCCCACGGCAAAATAAGAGCCGAAGGGCAAAAATAGACAGGCAAAATGATCAGGGTTTCCTGAAATGATACGGTTTTTTACCGAATCCCCCCCTGCCAAGGTGGCTTAGCTAGGATTTGCGGGGAGGATAAACGCTTGGATAAACGCTTGGATAAACGCTTTTTAACCTGCAGTTTGGCCATCGGGCTCAATGGCCGATCCACCCGTCGAAGCATCAGATGTTGAATCGATGCTTGGGTCAACGATATCAGCCGCAGGGGCGTCTTGGCTGCGTAGTATGGCTTCGTACACTTCGTTTCGATGCACAGGCACTTCTTTTGGTGCCTCGATTCCTAGGCGGACTTTATCCCCCCGGATTTCTACTACGACGATCTTCACATCATCGTTGATGATGATGCTTTCGTTTTTTTTACGCGACAAAACCAACATTTTCGCTTCCTTCGCTTCGTGCTGCGACAACCTTAGTGGTTATCGTAAGTCCTATAATATTTCCGAGGCCCGTGGCTTCGTTGCCCTAGGCCAAAGGGGTGTTTTTTGGTCGGTTGATTCGCGTAGGAGTTACCTTCAGCCTGGGGGCTGAATAAAGCTTTCCGCGCCGGTCTGATGGCTGCCTAATAAAAGACTCCAGCCATCTCAGTAACATCTTGTGCTAGCAAATCGGATAATTCCTTTGCAGGTAACTCAGTTACTATTACTAATAGTAGATAGGGGGGCTTGACAGTCAAGATTTGGGTAACTGAATTCAGCCAGACAACTCAATATTCCTAAAAATTATTGAAATAAGGACGGGATGATGCGCATTGCCGCATTGCAAAGTTCGGTTTTCAAGACTTCGGATGCCCGCTAACAAGGGGGCCAACCTTACAACCTGATTACAGTTAGATCAGCATGCCAACTTTCTTCGATACTCACGCCCACATCAACCAGCCTAAATTTGATGATGATTTAGACCAAGTCATCCAACGAGCTGCTTTGTCTGGCCTAGAGGGGATTGTCGCCATCGGAGTCGATGCGGTTTCGAGCAATGAATGTCTTGAACTTGCTAAACGATACGATTTAGTCCATGCCGCAGTTGGCATTCAACCCAACGACGTTCGCGATGCAAAACCAACCGATTGGGATCACATCGTGCAACTTGCCAAAGACGCCAACGTGGTTGCCTTAGGTGAAACCGGTTTGGATCGTTACTGGGATCACACCCCTTTTGAGCAACAGCAAGATTATTTCGATCGGCACTTGCGATTGTCGCAATCGACAAACATGCCTTTCATCGTCCACATGCGTGAATGCGAAGAAGAAGTGTTAACGATGCTCCGCGATGCTCGCCAACGTGACCCATTGCGGGGAGTAATGCACAGCTTTACGGGGACAGTCGCCGGAGCAGCCGAAGCAATTGAATTGGGGCTTATGATTAGTTTTGCTGGTATGGTTACGTTTAAGAAGTCAGCCGAACTGCGTGAAGTTGCCAAAACGATTCCACTCGACAAACTTTTGGTCGAAACCGACAGCCCCTATCTATCACCCGAGCCTGTGCGAAAGATCAAGCGAAACGAACCAGCCCATGTGGTGAACACAGCTAGACATTTGGCTGATACCCGCAGTGAAAATTTCGATCACTTTGTCGAGCAAACAACTAAGAATGCAAGAAGCCTGTTTCTCAACCGAAACGGATCTTTACTCTGATGACTGAAATTGAGTGGTTGAAATCTAGTGACTCTTGAGTCTAGTGACGGAAGTCTAGTGGCTTGCGCCAATCCAGTTCCCACAATCATCACAAGGATCGTGGCAGCAAGGTGGATCATTGTGCCAGCCACTCCAATAGAGTTCGCTGTCGCAGCCACCACAACTTGTACAGCCGCCGATCAGACCGCAAAACGGTGTGAAGATCTGCCCTACTTCTCGGGTGATGCAACGGACGCCGTAAAACAAATTCGATCCTACCCCACAGCCGCAACCGACCGTATCGCAACAAGAATCGCCACAGCATGTGTCACCACAGCAGGGGTCTCCACCACAGCCACAGGCAGGCTCCTCGCAACCACACCCAGGCTCAGCACAACCGCAAGCGGGCTCCGAACATCCGCATGAGCAATCCGTGCAAACATTGAATTTGATGCCTTCGCAGTTGCCCGATCCAATCCACTTTTGGCCTGCATAAGATCGTCCGATGCCACAAGTGTCGGTACATGTGCCGCAGCAACCATCGAGCCCACAGCTTGGTTCGACAGCACAACCAATCTCGCAGGTTTCGCCACAGCCAATGCTGTTACCACAACCGCAACCACCTGGCGACAGGAGGGCACACCCCGTGAAGCTTGCTAGGTAAATCATAGCGAAAGCCGTTAAGCTAAGCGGCAGGGTAATTTTCTTCGATTGGGTCATCCTTGACTCTCCTGGCGCGTGGCCTTGTCTTTGGCCTGGTTTTTTGGCCTTTTGTAGCGTGCTAATGCCACCGTGATCGTTTGTGAAAAAATCATCTTCCTTTATGATTTTTCTTAGTCAGTGCATGCAACTAACGAGAGAGCTAGAGCAAGCCTTAGAATGTGGATCGACCCAACCAAACCCTAAAAATAAGAAAAACCGGTAAAGATTACGCAGATTATCAATTGCCGTAGACTCCCGTCGTCAGCCAACGGCCGCTTTGCTAAAATTACGCTATAAGCTTACCCAGCTAAGCTTACCCAGCTAAGATTTACGAAGCCTTTCGCCCCGATTGAGACTCCATGGACGCCGCCGCGAAGAAGTTTTTTCAGCAGATTCTCGAAACCCCGAGCCCCTCGGGCTACGAGCAACAAGTGCAAGCAGTGGTGCGAGAATACACTAGCAAGTTTGCCGACGAGGTTAGCACGGACCTACACGGAAACGTCATTTCGGTCGTCAACAAAGGCGCCCCTTTCCGCGTTATGCTAGCAGGGCACGCTGACCAAATTGGTTTGATCGTAACGCACATTGATGAGAATGGTTTTATCTATACAAAGCCAATCGGTGGGTGGGATGCCCAACAGTTGATTGGCCAGCGGATGACAGTCCATGCCGATTCGGGTCCAATCCCTGGCGTTATCGCACGCAAGGCGATTCACCTCATCGAACCCGACGAGCGGAAAAAAGCGGTCGAAGCGAAAGACCTCTGGATTGACATTGGAGCAAAAGATCAAAAAGAAGCCCAGTCGCTCGTACGGATTGGTGATACGGCCACACTCGAGTTGGGCTATCAAGAGATGCGAAACAACATGGCCAACTCACCTGGCATGGATGACAAGACGGGCCTTTGGGTATGTGTTGAAGCAGCGCGTCGGGCAAAAGAACGTGGCGGTTTGAATGTCGCTGTCTATGCTGTTGCAACCGTGCAAGAAGAGATTGGACTTCGCGGGGCAACGACCAGCGCGCATGGTGTCGATCCTCATGTAGGAATTGCCGTCGATGTGACTCATGCGACCGATTGCCCTCTGATCGACATCAATCAGGAGTGCGATATCAAGCTCGGGGGAGGTCCGGTTGTTTATCGTGGCCCTAACATCAATCCTGAAGTTGCCAAGCGATTCCGATCAGCTGCCGAATCGGCTGACATTGCTGTGCAATGGGCGGCCAACGGCCGAGGTACAGGTACTGACGCGAACGCGATCCAACTAGCCCGTAGCGGCGTGGCGGCTGGCCTAATCAGCGTACCAAACCGTTACATGCACAGTGCGGTCGAGATGATCTCGCTTGATGATCTCGATCATTGTGCCGACTTAATCGCTGAGTTCTTATTCGGAATCGAAGCCGGTGCTGACTTCACGCCTCGCGTAGGATAAAACTCCTCGGATACTATCAGTAAGGCGATATGCTCAAAAGCTTAACCACCTAGCTTCATTTCCATCGTTTAGACTTTCACAGCATTCCATAAGCCCGATAGGTAAGAGAATTTTCTCCCTTGCCTGTCGGGTTTTCTTTATGATTCATGATGACAAGGTAGGATTCTTTTTTAGATAGATTGTATAGTGAGTTAGTAACAATGAATCGATGCATTCTAACCGGGTTGATTATAGCAGTCTTGTTCGTAGAAGTTCCTCGGGCTCGCGCTGTATCGCTGCCCGTTGTTAATGCAGGCTTTGAAGATATCACGGGATCGGTGTCGGTCTTCAATGAGTTCAGCTTCGGCGCTTTGCCTGGTTGGGAAGTGTACGACGATCCGAATGGCTTGGTCGGCAATGGTGCGGGCGAACCCTACTATCTTGGCACACTCCAACCGTCGCCCGATCCTGCCAATCCTGGGGACTTCATCAACTTCCCTGGCGGCGCTGCTGAAGGGAGTCGTGTTGCCATTGCCTTTAATCGCGCCGGTACGCACGGCACGGGGGAGTACGGATTCGAACAAACACTGGTCGGCTCGCCGCTTGAAGCGAATCGTCGATACTCGTTGCAAGTCGAGATCGGTAACATCGCGACGGGAGTTGCTCAAAGTGGCGAGAATTTTATTCTCGACGGATTCCCTGGCTATCGAGTCGAACTCTTAGCTGGTGGGCAAACGATCGCCGAAGATGACAACACGCTTGCCGCTACGATCCCTGACGGCGAGTTCGGTACGAGCAGTATTATTTTCGAAACGAACGCATCGACTCCCGAATTGGGGCTCGACCTCGGTATCCGATTAGTGAACCTCAACGAGATCGATCCGATGTTTCCTGGTTCGCATCTGGAAGTCGATTTTGATGAGGTAAGGCTCGATATCGTGCCTGCACTCAATGGCGATTACAACTTCGATGGTTCGGTCAACGCCGCCGACTACACCGTCTGGCGAGATGTACTCACCGAAGGGGGTGCGAACGATTACGTTGTCTGGCGAGATAACTACGGCACGACGCTTAGTGGCGTTGAATCAACCGCGGTGCCAGAGCCTTCGTCGTTGGCACTTCTTTTTTTCATGTTGCTACTAGGGTGCATCGAGACGCACCGCTTAGCAAAATTATCTTGAAGTTGGTGCGTCGCGATTCACTTTAAGACAAAAAGTCCCGGAGGGACGGCGAGTACCCAGGGACGCGAGCCCCTGGGTGGATGGCATCAAAAACCTTTTAGCCCAACAGTGGCGATAGACAAACGTGTGTCGGGAATTTTCTATTCCTGTCGCCCCTCCGGGGCTTCTGGTTCCGCAATTTAATTCCAGGGGCTCGCGCCCCTGGCTACATGCTATTATTAAGGTGGTTCACTCGCCCGATTGAATCTGCATGTAACTCTCATACCGTCGCGCATCGATCCACCCGTCGGCGACGGCGTCTTTGACGGCGCACCACTGTTCGTGCGTGTGCGTGCAGTCGGGGAAGCGACATTGGCTCACGTACGGTCTTAGCTCGGGGAAGTAGCCGGCGACTTCTTCCGCAATCACATCCCAGAGTTCGAACGAACGGATGCCAGGCGTATCAACCAAAAAACCTTCCGCTTCGCTTCCCTTGCCGAGTGGATAGAGCTCGGCAGTCGTCGTTGTGTGACGACCCTTTTGCGATTCGGCACTTACTGTCTTTACTCGCAGCGCTAAGCCCGGTTCGATGGCGTTCAGCAAGGACGACTTGCCGACGCCACTTTGGCCTGTAAACGCAGTGCGGCTGTTGCGGAGCCGTGCCCGTAACGACTCGATACCAAAGCCACTTTCGGCCGAAATCGGTAGCACCTTGTAACCGAGCTGACTGTAGACGCCCACAAGCGGCACGAAGTCGGACGGCTCGACTAAGTCCATTTTGTTGATGCAAAGGATCGGCTCGATTCCCGCCTTCTCGGCAGTGATGAGGAAGCGATCGATCAGATTCGGCTTGATGCGAGGCTCGGCAGCCGAGGCAACGATTACGATTTGATTCACATGCGTTGCGATTAGATGCTGTCGCTGACGGCTCGTTCGGCTTAGAACACCGGTGCGTGGTTCAACGCGTTCGATGATTCCTTCTTGCTTTTCGCCTTCAGAATTTACACCTTGGGGGCTTTTCCCTTCGGGACGTAGCCAAACACGATCGCCAGCAGCTACAACATGCCGTAAGTCGGTAGCAAGCTGTTTTAGAATTTGTCGGGTCGCACAGGCATACTGTCTGCCATCGTCGCCAAGCACGGTACTAACAAGGCCTTGAACACGAAGGACACGCCCCGCGACACATTCGTCTTGATTGACATCAAGCAGTACCATTTCGCCGGTAGCGTCTTCAATAAGTTCCGCACCCGCAACGGTTCGCTTACGAGTGAATCGCCCTTTGCCCGAGACACGTTCATTTTGACCGATGTCTCCCGAACCCGCATCGCCCGACGCTTCGTAAGCGCGGGTCAAGCTCCGATCTCTTGGAGCGGAGTCATGATTCTTGCGAAAATTAGCTCGAAGTTTCCGTTTCTTCTTAGCCATCAGCCGCCGTAGCCTGAGCGGTAGGTGGCTGCTTGATAGCTAGAATCGTTGGAAAAAGAATCATTGATTTCAATGAGAGACGGCAGGTGCCTAGGCTATTAGGGTTTATCAGAGTGCCTTATCAGGCGATTTGATTTGACCAGCATTATTGTTCGTCGGATCGTAGCGGCCTGCTGTTTTCTTTGGCTTCGGACCAGCCGACTGCAAACCAGCGCGGGCGAGTAGCGATTGCGACATGATTTCGTTGGTGCGATTTTCGGTGGGTGGTGGGCCGACGGCACCCAATTCAGCGGGCGAGTAGTGGACCTTGTAGTAGTGCTTGGCGATTGAAAGCGTGTCGCCCGGATCAATGCGCCCTTCGGTCGTGCGTATGTCGTTGATTTTCAATCCATTGCGGCTCTGCAAGTCGCGAATGTAAAGGTAACCTCCTTCAAAGCGAAGTTCACAATGGTGTGCCGAGACGTTGGCGAAGCGGAGTACAATGTCGCAGCTTTCGCGACGGCCAACGAGTAGTTTCTCTTTAAGTAGGGGAATGACGTCACCACCGCCTAGCGGAATGAGTTCACCATACATGTTTAGTTGCCTTATTGGATCGATAGGGGGCGAAGCTCCTCATGAGCTAACCCGTTTTGGCTGATTGTTTAAGCACCAAGCCGCTTGCTTGATTACCTTCCTATTTGGCTAAAGAGGCACTTTGACCCGCCCCAAGTTGTTGTGCCTTTGGTCTTTACAACCCCCTACACTTTACGAAGAAGCAGATAAATCGTCAAATTCTTGAGTTAACTCCCCAACTGAATTCATTGATTTCGCCTTCATTTTATCGTCATATTCGGTAAGAATCGGCGGGTTTCTGCCTCTATTGAGCTTATTTGCCCTAGGGAGCATCTAACTTGTTACGGTTTACCAGCAGCCCCTCAAATATTGAGAGGAGAACTCCTACAGTACTGTAATTTTATAACTGAATTCCATTTGATATTAATTGTTGTACGACTGCGACCGGCAAATAGGTGTCATCAGCTACGGGGCAGACATAGCTTTGAAAAACCCTGCAACTCAGCGGGGCAGGGTTTCAGGTAATGGGCTTTTAGGTAATGTGTCTGATCCGCCCGATCGGTTTGCTGGTTATCTCGTTTCCAACCACATTTGGGGGCGGTTGTGAGCGTATGAAGACAGCACTATACTGTGCGTTCAGTTGGGGTTCCTGAAGCGAAAGATGGGGCCCATAAGACTAGTAAACCAGCCCCCTCGGTACCTTGCTCGCAGAAATTTTGTTCTTGCAATTAGGAAACCGGACTACGCCTACCAGGAGAGACAGACAGTGGCAATCAAAGTCGCAATTAACGGTTTTGGCCGTATTGGCCGATTGACCTTCCGCGGCCTCGTCGAGCGGTCGGATGAATTTGAGGTTGTTGCGATCAACGACCTGACCGACAACAAAATGCTTGCAACGCTGCTCAAGTATGACAGCACCCACCGCCGCTTCCCAGGCACAGTTGAGTACGATGCCGAGCATTTGATCGTGAATGGCAAGCCAATCAAGGCTACCGCCTTCCGAAATCCAGCAGAATGCCCATGGGGTGACCTTGGCGTCGATGTCGTGGTGGAATCAACGGGCGTCTTCTCAGGCCGTGCAGCCGATGGCAAACCGGGTTACGACAGCCACCTGGAAGCAGGTGCAAAACGTGTGGTTTTGAGTGCTCCTGCTAAGGATGGCGCTGACCTTACCTGCGTGCTAGGTGTCAATGACGACAAGCTCGACGCAAGCCTCAAGTGCATCTCCAATGCAAGCTGCACGACGAACTGTTTGGCTCCTGTGGCAAAGGTGCTTAACGATGAGTTTGGCATTGAACGTGGCCTCATGACCACGATCCACGCATACACAAATGACCAAAACGTACAGGACTTGCCTCACAGCGATCCTTATCGGGCACGTGCAGCTGCTCAAAACATTATCCCAACTAGCACCGGAGCTGCCAAAGCAGTTGGTTTGGTAATTCCAGAACTTCAGGGCAAGCTTACCGGCATCGCGATGCGAGTCCCTGTTGTCACCGGCTCGGTAGTTGACCTTGTTGCTAATCTGGGTAAGACCGTAACTGCCGAGGACATCAACGCAGCTGTCAAGGCTGCAGCTGAAGGACCACTAAAGGGAATTCTTTGCTATACAGAAGACCCTATTGTGTCGAGCGATATTATCGGAGATCCACACAGTTCGATCTTTGCTGCACCGTTCACGCAAGTGATTGATGGTAACATGGTGAAAATCGTAAGTTGGTACGACAACGAATGGGGTTACAGTTGCCGAACGGTTGACTTGATCTCGCGTATTAGCAAATTCTGATTTTGGTTCAGATTATTAAAGCTGATAAAATTCAGAATAACGACTAGTTAATTGATAGAGAAAGCCATGGTAATTCGCCATGGCTTTCTTTTTTTGGGCATTCTATTTCAGTTCACAAAGCTAAATTGATTCCGTAACTATGCTGTCTAATTCAGGACTCACTAGCCGATTCTTTGCATCAATAGAGGAGCAATTAGGACTAAATCGCGAGATTTTATTAAACCCCCCCATTTTTTCCATGCGATTCGGTTGCTTAAATATGATCTTTAGGTAGTGAATCTCGCCCGTTTTGGCTGGATTTACAACTTAATAAGGCTTATCATGTAGAAACCAGTAGGTTCACTCAATGTAAGGCCTGCTCTTTTCGCAGAGGTTCTGAGCACCTCTGCTTAGCTCAGTTAATAAAAAACTAGGGGATTCAGGCGATGCGAACTCTTATTGGCGGTATAGTCGGTCTTGCTCTTGGATCAATACTCTTGGCAGTGCTAATGAGCCAAGGGATCCAAAGTTACTGGCCCATCTTGCCTGTTGGATTGATAGCGGGACTCACCGTGCGATCCTTTGCTAAGAACAAACATGGTGGTTACGCAGGGGGTGGTTTAGCAGCCATTGCCACTCTTTTAGCTTTGCTTACTGGCCCCTTGTTAGCGCAAAAGATAATCGCCAATCAAGCTCCTAAGACACCAGCCAATCGACCTGCTGCAGTAGCTCAAGCAGGTGAACCAGGTGATGAAGCAGATGCCCCTGCCGAGGCCGTCGCCACACAAGAACCGTTAGCAGTACCGGCAAGTGACGAAGTTTCTACGGCATTACGCTATCGAGCACAAATGAAGCAAAAGTTCCCCGTTTGGGATGCGATCTGCTTAGCCATTGGGTGCTTAATCGCTTATGAAGTTGGAAAAGGTAAGCCTTCTAATACTGAATTAGCTGAAGATTCCGAAGAAGTGCCTACCGATGAAGAGAATTCTTCAACCGAAGAGAATGTAGAACAAAGTTAGTTCCTTAACTAGCTAGTTAATCGAGCCGACATACTCAGTAATTTGGCTACATAAATAAGAGAAAAACAGCGATCCATTTGGGTCGCTGTTTTTTTATGTAATCTCACTCATCGGTGAGCTAGCCCACCAACAAATAAGATTGTTTATGACAGAGTGTATGAATCCTGCTTTATTTCAACGGCATTTACTCCTCGTCAATATGTCGAGACATCTCCTCGCGTGAATATCTCACACTTCTAATGAACCCTATTTCTCTGAAAACTGACGAACATGAGAATCAAGCTAGTTCGAAATCGATCAATCCCGAGCTATGGGTTGAGCAATATGGCGAAATCCTTTTTCGAGTTGCAATCAGAAAGCTAGCCGACCCCGCGACGGCCGAAGATTTGGTCCAAGATACCCTTCTCTCAGCACTTGAGGGCTACCATTGTTTTGAAGGTAAAGCCTCTTTCCAAACTTGGTTGCTTGGCATTCTCAAAAGAAAGATTGCTGACCACTATCGACACCAACAGGTAGTCGGAAGAATGCTGGGAAAGGGAGGCAGTAACGTGCCTGATGAAAAAATTCTTGGTCAGCAATCTCATGACGAACCACACGCCCAAGAGTTCAATTCCAAAGGGGATTGGAATACGATTCCCAAAATTTGGAAAAACCGGCATGGTGATTTTCAATCTAAAAAACCTGACGATTTGGCCCAAGACCTCGAATTTTGGAGCGTCGTCGATAATTGCACGAGCGAGATGCCTGAGCACCTCTCTCGTGCCTTCAAGCAACGAGCTTTGGTCGGTAACAAACCGGCTACTATTTGCGAAAGGGAAGGAATCTCGCAGAAAAATTTATCGGTTCGTTTGCATCGTGCACGTCTGTTGATTCGTCGTTGCCTTGAAATTCATTGGTTCGGAGATTGATACGAAAGT
>CAYGQU010000027.1:0-13257 GCA_964352045.1 uncultured Planctomycetaceae bacterium | reverse complement strand
ATGTTGAACTCTGGGGCACTACCGACGATGGCAACTCGTGGCGACGCTTTGCCATCGACAGCGATCGGTTAAGCCCGATTCATGTTAACGTTCCCGGCGAAGGAGATTATGGTTTCAAAATCTTGGTTGAGTCGGTCGGTGGTTTTGAACCAACGCCACCACGTCCTGGCGAAAAGCCCGAGGTGATGGTTCGAGTTGATCAAACCGCCCCGCGCGTGATGATTCAGCGTGCTGAACAGGGCCAAGGATACCAAGCTGATCGGCTAAGTATTCAGTGGAGTGCCATCGAAGAGTTTCCCGCCGAACGGCCGATTGATCTCTTCTACAGCGATCGTCCTTCAGGTCCATGGGTTCCGTTGGCAACGAGCCTCGACAATTCGGGCCGCTATGCGTGGCGTATCCAGAGACACCTGCCAGCGCAGGTTTACTTAAAAATCGAAGCTCGTGATGAAGCGGGCAACGTTGGCTCGGGCGTAACGCCGAATGCCATTTCGATTAGCGTTCCCCAAACAACCGGTAGCTTGCGAGGGATACGCACCGCTCCGGGATATGGCTACTGAGCCAAATCAAATGGTAGTCATGTAGGATCCGCTGTGTGGACCGTGGTAGAATGTCACGGTCAAAAGTTAGCGCTATCGTACCTTGACTCCATTGAACGGTCCGCACAGCGGATCCTACGTCGGGTTCTTGCTGACACCGCTTGCGAAGAGCCCCTCAAAGCCCGACAATACTCGCATTGATCTTTCATTCCTTGCGAGGGCCAAATGGCTAAGGCTGCTAAACCTGAATCGGGCCTCGACTTTCTGTTGGCTCCCTCTACCGATCGACTTAGGTCGCTCTGTGTCGTTGCCGGAGATGAACCGTTTATAAAACGCGAAGTGCTCACGACGCTGCGACATGAAATCCTAGGCGATGGCGATGCCGAACTTTCGTGGCATGTCATGGCAGGCAAAGAAGCCGAATGGGCCGATGTTTCGGATGCCGTTTCGAGCCGCTCGCTGTTTGGCGATGGCGATCCAGTCGCTTTGATCGAAGAGGCAGACACGTTCGTCACACAACACCGCGATCAACTCGAACGGCATGTCGAAAAAGGTGTCGGCCTCGTAATTTTAGAAGTCAAGACGATGCCAACCAATACACGGCTCGCAAAAGCGGTGCTGGCGCATGGGCGTTACCTTCGTTGCTCGACGCCCGATCGAGGGGCTGAGCTTGGTAAATACAAACGCGATGTGATCCGTTGGCTTCAGCAGCGTGCGAAGCAGGTTCATGCAACGGAACTAAAAAGCGACGCGGCCGATCGGCTGCTCGATCTGTTGCCGCTGCAACTTGGTCTGCTCGATCAAGAGGTCGCACGGCTTGGTTTATTGGCAGATCAATCGGGTATTACGACTGAACTCGTCACGAATCAGGTCGGTGGTTGGCGCGTTCGCACGGCATGGGAAATGATCGATGCGGTCGTCGAGGGACGTGCTGCCGATGCGATTGGGCAACTCGATCGCTTACTTATCGCCGGAGAGCAGCCGATTGGTGTGCTAGCACAGCTTGGGTCGACGCTCCGTAAGTTTGCTGCTGCGGCAACAGCCATCGAAGTGGCTGAACAGTCAGGAGGCCGGGCTTCGCTAAGCTCGGCACTTGCCAAAGCAGGGATGCCTAAATTCAAACTGGGTGATTGCGAACGACAATTACGCCAGTTGGGCCGCGTCCGTGCCCGCGAGCTAGCACAAGGGGTGCTTGAATCCGATTTGGCGCTAAAGGGCCATAACTCAAGTCCCCAACGAGCCCGAGTCGAGCTCGAGCGGCTCATTGTTCACCTCTCGAAAGAAGCAATACCGCAAATTATGGCAAAATAGGTACCTTAGAATCTCGGGTACCAACACGCGTTGGTCTTGGCAGCCGCGAGTGGTTCTTTTACTATCCGCAGCTCAGCGTGACCCAGGGAGGGGTCGCGCAAGTTCCTTGCTGTCGAGTGGTGACTTCATGCGTTTTGTCAGACTTTTGCCAACTGTCTGCCTATTTCTCGGACTCTCGGGCTGTCAAACGCTGAGTATCTTGTCGGGCCAAGGAACCCTTTCAGCAAATGAAAATCGTTCCCATAATTTGACGGCAGGGCAACTTCCCGCCGCTAGCGCTCGGCAAGGAGCTAATCCCCAAGCAGCTGCCATGCCTGCTGACCTCGCGGCAAGTTCAACAGCTAGTCCTGCGGATCTTGTCACCCAAATGACGGGTCCCGTTACAAAGCCAAGCGAACAACAAGCTTTACAGCAGGTGATGCCCGACTTGCAAGCGTTGTTGGCCGAGGATCCTACCGCCCATGCGGCATTGCTCCAAGAGTTTGGTAAGACTGACCCTTCGCTGTGGGCCGCTTTGACACGCCGCGCTCGCTCAAAGATAGCCTATCAAAATGGGATTGAGGTGACTTCCCCTCAGCAATCTCAAGTCCAGCTAGCTGCCGCTCAGCAGCAGGCGGGTGCCCGGGCAATTGTCCAGCAATTGGCCGTTCAAGTCACACCAGCCAATCAATCGAATGTCTACTCTGTTCAGGATGCGAATCCCCTACAGGCGAATAAGTCGCCCTCGCAAATCTTAGCCAATCAGTTGGCAACCTCCTCGATGACACCCCAGCTGAATCCCTCGCGCACGGTTCCCAGCGAACCAATCGCGTTACCCAAACCAACGGCCAACGTCACGCAGGTTAGCCACACGTCCAATTCGCAAACAACGAATCAAGTTAGTCATTCTAATTGGATCGAGAACCCACATGCTGACACTTCGAGTCAGTCGAATCAGAGTTCAGCGACCATCACGATCAACCCTTATCTTCCCGAGCCTGATAATTCAGCTAGTCAGGCCAGCGTTGGGCATGAAGCGATGGCACGCGTTGCCTCGATGCCGTCGCCAAAGGCCCCCATGCCGCAAATGATTGAGAATCATACCTACGAATCTGAACGCACAACCGATTGGCGGAAAAGTCTTAACACGGCAATTGATCTGATGAAAGCCAACATGCCCGAGCAGCCGGCGAGCACCGAAGAGGCCTATCGTCATGCCCGTCTAAGGTTGCTGCAACTGGCAGCTGGCAAAGAAGGGGAAGCGTTTGAGTCGATTCCGGGTCTCTCCTCGACGGAGCAAAGCTATTGGGCTAAACAAATTTACTCGATGGCGACTTTGCTAGATCTTGAGCAACAAGTCGATCGCAAGCGTCGAGCTTCCTCGGCAGCGATCCATCAGTCCGCAGCATTGGCCCAGTTGCGCAAAATGGGAACGCTTCAAATTCGGAACCTCAGTTTCTGTTCCGAGATTTATGGCTTTGGGGCATATGAGCCAATTGCACAGCCGAAATTCTTGCCTGGCGCCGAAGCGACGCTTTATACTGAGATTGAAAACTACCATTCGGATTCAACCGATCGAGGGTACCACACGCTGGTCGCAACGAGCTACCGTGTCGAAGACCAAAGTGGTTCGTTGGTCGACGAGGGGGAATTTCCCGTGGTCGAAGATTATTGCTTATCGCAGCGGCGTGACTTCCATATCACCTATGGCGTTACGCTCCCCACGGCAATCTATCCGGGTGAGTATTACTTAAAACTCACGATCACCGACCAACTTGGCGATAAGATTGGCGAAGATTCGGTGCCGTTTGAAATCGTTGCTCCGTAAGTTCTTAATGCCCTTTTCGTGTCTTCTGGTTCTCTTAGCTAACTACTATGGAAGCGGTCCTTAAAGACAATTTCTGACTTGTCGATTTGCCCACTGCGTTGATACGCGGGCTTGAGCGCTTTGCCGACCGTAATCATGAGGCCAACGAGATGATCCTTTGGCAGCTCGATGATCTTGCCGACGGCAAGGGGATCAAAACCAATCATAGGGCAAGAGTCGTATCCCATCGATTTAGCCGCAAGCATGATTGTTTGGCTTGCAATGCCTATCGAGCGAATTGCTTCGTCATGCTGTAGTGATTCGGAAGCACCATAAAATTTGGTAATCATGGGGACGAGCATGTCCCGCGTTTCGGCAGGCGCATCTTTCCAATAACGTTCGGGGGATTTATTCCATGCCATCAAGTCGGCACAAACGAGGATCGTTAGCGAAGCTTCGCTAACTTGCGCTTGTCCCCATGCCGCAGCGCGTAGTTTCGCTTTTTGTTCAGCATCTTGTACGACGACCATTCGCCAGTTTTGGATGTTGAACGATGTGGGCGAAAGCATCGCTAGGTCCATAAGCCGTTCTACATCGGCGGAGGGAATTACAAACGTCGGGTCAAAACTTTTAATCGAACGACGAGCTTCGATCGCTTCTAACGTTTTCATGACAATCTTCCTGATGTTTTATTGCTACTGCGTGGTTTGAAACTTACGCTTAGATGTTTTCGGTTACCATTGAATTTCTTAGATTTAGGTTTCGTAAACAATTCGTCCATGTTGTTGGCTTCGGCTAATTCGGTCGGTCGCATAGAGGCCTGCCAAAACAAATTCGACGCAAGACGCGCGGATCGCTTCGTTCTCGGCTGGGTTTACCTCGAACGCCTTCTCCCACGCGGTTGGAACGCGCTTGAGCAATTCAGCGTAATGGCTTGATGGCAGCAGATCGCCTACCTCGATTTTGACGCCTTGTGAAAAGACTTCGGCTATGTCAGCCAACCCATGCTCTTCAACGTATTCGTTAAAGAGAGTTGCGATCGCTTCGGCAATGACTGAATCAAGCACCTGCCGATCGGACATTTGGTGCGAACCCATCAGATCGAGTTCCAGCTTGCCAAGCGAACTGGCGTAAAGATGTCCGAGGTCGCTGATCCGTGGGACAGCAGGTGACTCGCCCAAGACGGCCGCTCGATGCCGAGCCGAAGCGATCATCGTCCGATAGATGGCTATCGAGAGCCGGGCCGAAACGCCCGAATCATGGTCGATGTATTTCGAGTTACGAGCCGCTCGACTGATTTCTTCGATAAGTTCCTTCATAAAGAATGGAACCACCACATCGTTTTGCCCCTTGGATTCTAAATCGTTATCCGATTCATCGGAAGACGACTCGCTTGGCGTTACGACTTCTTGCTCTAAAATTTCAACGCCTAGGCTTCTTTCGAGTGGATAGTGTGTATGAATGATCGAACCGATGCGATCTTTTAGCTGAGGGATCACTTTTCCCGAGCGGTTGTAGGTTGCCGGATTGGCTGAGAACAAGATCATAACATCGAGATCAAACTTAATAGGATAACCGCGAATCTGTACGTCCCGTTCTTCGAGAATGTTGAACAATCCGACTTGGACGAGTTCATCTAGTTCAGGCAGTTCATTCATCGCAAAGATACCGCGGTGCATGCGGGGGATGAGCCCAAAGTGGAGCGATTCTTCGGCCCCCATGCTGGTTCCACCGACAAGTTTTGCTGGATCAATTTCGCCAATGATGTCAGCAAATTTGGTACCGGGAGCTAATCGCTCGGCATAGCGCTCGGAACGAGGCCACCAAGCAATGGGGATTTCATCCGCAGGGACGCCGGTCGTCAATTGCCTACCCCGTTTGGTGATCGGTTTGTACGGATCGTCGTGTACGGGGATTCGTTTGTCATCAAGATAAGGAATTGCATCGTCAAGAAAATCGACCAACTTTCGCATAAGGCGACTTTTAGCTTGTCCTTTTTCGCCTAGGAACAATAAGTCATGTTGCGCTAACAAGGCGATATTCAACTCGGGTAGCACGGTTTCTTCATAACCAACAATTCCAGGGTAAAGTTCCTCACCCGCTCGCAGGCTTCTGAGAAAGTTGTCGTAGATTTCTTGTTTCACGCTTTTGCTCTGCCATCCACTGTTACGTAGTTCGGCCAGTGTTTGGGGGCGTGACAGATTGGTGGATAGCATATTTATAGGGGGATAGGATAAAGCTTCGATGGTTGTAAATAGCATAACGTGACTGTGATTCGATACCGCCGTTTCGATACCGCCGTTTCAATCCCGTCACGGTTTTGTCCCCGACACGCTCCTTGCATCGCATAGGACTAGTTGCCTCTCTCTTTAACTATACGCGTGAAGCAGGTCGTTGGCACAGTACCCAACTGATCGTGCCGATCGATTACCCAATGAAGAACTACGGAAGAAATAAAAACCGCCTCGCCTTCTTAGCCCCGGAAGGCAATAAGAAAGCTAGGCGGTTAGTTTATGAGACGATTTCAGGCAAATGTTCCGCCCAGTGGCAGAACGACAGTAGCTGAACGACTTAGTCGAATTTTATCCTGCCTAGGTTTTTTCAAGTGGTGGTTCCGCTGGAGCGGGGGCGGGATCGACTCCATTGATCCAAGGGCCTTCGAGTTTCTGATAGGCTTGTGGCACCAACTTGCTGCCCGTATCGCCCGCATTCCACCCAGGTACATGTGATGGCTCACCACGGTCATAAGAGCGTTGTTCCCATTTCTTAGCCCACGAGCTATCGCCATCTCCATAGGTAAGCGTTTCTGGATCGAAGTGATAGACTTTCCCTTCGCGATAACTTTTGGCGGCAAGTTTTACGATCGTCATTGCGGCTGCGCCGACTTCGGGTGAGCAGTTGACCGATTCAGGCGAATCCGATGCCACTGATTCAACAAAGTTTTTGAAATGTAAGAAAGTTGTGTCTGCGACAATCCCCGCTTCGACACGTTCGTCAACAATATTTGAGTTGAGAGTAACTTGCGGACGTTCGGCAACAAAGTCATAGCCTGAGAAGGATTCCCCGATACCAAAGACTGCCGAGCCATTGTGGCCCCGGATTAATTGTTTGATGGGCGTATTACCACAGCACATGGTTGAGGTAGCTACGCCTTGTACCCCTTCGTGGAAGTCAGCTACGACAGTCGCTACGTCGGGCGCTTCGCGGCCATCGTATTCGAGGAAGATCCCCCCTGCCCCGACGACTCGCCCAGGAAATCGCAAGCCGGTCGCTGTTAGCATGGAAGTCGTGCGGTGGACAAAGAGATCGGTGTAAAGCCCCGAGCCAAAGTCCCAATAACAACGCCACTGGGCAAACTTAGCACGGTCGAAAGGCATGTTAGGTGCCAGATCGAATTCGGTACCAAGGAACATTTTCCAGTCAATGTTCTTAGGGGTCATATCGCGCGTTAGTTCGTAGTATCGCCACTGTCCCATCGACGAATTACGATAGTACTCGGTTTGATACTGTAGAATCTTTCCGAGTTTGCCACTGCGTATGTCCTCGTTCGCTTTTTTCCAAACAGGAAGCGAAGTTGATTGGACACCAACTTGCATGACAAGTCCCGAAGCTTGCCAAGCTTTGTAGACTTCGATTGCTTCATCGACCGTGTGGGTCATTGGCTTTTCGCAATAAACATGCTTGCCAGCCTTAAGGGCGTCGATGGTTTGACGCGCATGCCAATGGTCGGGTGTGGCAATGACGACTGCATCAATCGTTGGATCAGCTAACAGCTCGCGATAGTCCCCAGATTTTTTTGGGGCTTTTCCGGTCTTCTCCTCAATCTTTGCCGCAGTCTTGTCAATATAGCGAGTAAAGACGTCGCAAACGGCAGCACACTCAACCGTTCCGCCATTCACCTGAAGTTCGATGGCCGAGTTGACGTGCTGTTGGCATCGACCACCAACGCCAATAAAACCAACGCGTAACCGCTCATTTTTACCTAGCCGATGATCGGATTGAGCCAAAGCGTTAGGAGCAGCCATGGCGGCGGCACTTGCTGTTGATGCGGCGATGAAGCTACGGCGGTCCATGTTGTTTTTTTTCACGATTGTACCTAACTGCCTGCTGGAAATGGTGAGGACTGATTCATGTAGCTACCTAAATAATTATTATTATTATTAAGTGATTAAAATTATCATCCAGGTAGAACCGTAGAAACATTGCGGTCTAATGAATAACAAAAAGACCTGATTCAAAAATCGGCAAGAAATATCAAGACAAGTAACTTTGTTGCACAAGGTTCTGCATTTATTTATTACTTTAGGCTAATAGACTGAACTGACGCATGCAAGAAGTGAAGAAGCTAATTTTCTTGGGAAGATAGACGATATTTTCATGATTTTTTTTGAGATTTTGGTCCACTAGTGGTCTGACCCTTGGTTGCTTGATATTATTCGCCTTAGACTTCTGCTTACTGGTGTAGCCTTTATGCTTGTCTTCTTGGATCAATTGTTGGTCTATTGGCTGGACCAATTATTTGTAATGGGCGATTGACTTAATTGCCCCTGATAGTCATCAGTAAATTTTCTCTTCTAAAATTCACGATAACTCACGATTGTTAGGCTAAGCAAATGCAAAGAGCTATGCTTTGGATAGGTCCGTTGCTCGCTTGCTTAATGTTTGTGTGTCTATCGTCAGTTGATATGCCTCGAGCAGCGGTCTGGACGGCTGCGGTAACTACGCTCTGCGCTGTTTGGTGGCTCACCGAGGCAATCGCTTTGCCGGCAACTTCGTTGATACCTCTTGCTTTGCTTCCCTTGCTTGGAGTGCTTACGCCCGGGCAAGTTGCCGAGGCCTATGGGAATCATCTGATTTTGCTTTTGCTTGGTGGCTTCATGCTATCAACTGCTATGGAACGTTGTGGCGTGCACAGGCGAATAGCGCTCAAGATGGTTAGGGCATGTGGCGGAGATCGAGCCGGCGGAGGGCGACGACTCGTGTTTGGATTTGCCATCGCGTCTGCCGCCCTAAGCATGTGGATTTCAAATACAGCAACTAGCTTGATGTTGTTGCCAATTGCTATGGCGGTTGTAGGGCAAGGTATCTGCCCAACGATGCGCGTGGCACTCTTGCTAGGGATTGCTTACGGCGCCAGCGTCGGAGGCATCGCTACGCCTGTCGGAACACCTCCGAACCTCGTTTTCATGCAAGCCTTTGAAGAACATTTTGGCACAGCTCCTACGTTTCTAGAATGGATGCGAACTGCACTGCCTATCACCCTTGTCATGATCCCGCTCATGACTCTATGGCTGACGCGTAATATTTCTGCTAATCAGCCCCCTATCGAATTACCCACCACGGGTAAGTGGCGAAAGGATGAGGTGCGGACCTTAATCGTTTTTCTAATAACGGCCCTCCTATGGGTCACCCGTAAAGAACCGTATGGTGGATGGAGTGGCTTCTTTGAATTACCTAATGCTAACGACGCAAGCGTCGCTCTGCTTGCTGTGGTTGCGATGTTTTTAATTCCTAATGGTAAAGGTAAAGGAGAGAAGTTGCTCGATTGGGAGGCTGCCTCGAATATCCCTTGGGGAATTCTGATTCTCTTTGGGGCAGGCATTGCCATTGCGAAAGCATTTATGGTTTCTACTTTGGCAGAAACCTTGGGAACCGGTTTCGCGCAGTTAACGCATCTACCCCTATTGCTCATGATTGCTGTTGTTTGTTTGCTAGTCACCTTCCTTACCGAAATGACAAGTAACACCGCAACCACCGCCCTGCTGATGCCCGTCTTAGCAAGCGCTGCGATCGCTACCGAGACGGATCCGAAGCTGTTGATGATTCCTGCGGCCATCAGCGCGAGTTTTGCGTTTATGCTTCCTGTAGCAACAGCTCCAAACAGTGTTGTTTTTGGGAGTGGGCAAGTAACAATCCGTCAAATGGCGACTGAAGGCTTGATACTGAATCTGCTTGGTACGGTGGTTATTACTACCATGTGTTACTTCATATTGGGCTAAATTGGGGCTATCCCCATTGCTTCTTAGCCGTTTCTTCTTTGCCTCTGATGAACAAAAGAGTTGGACCTAGGTGATGTCTGCCTCCTAGAAATCCATTGTATGTGAGGGGGTCGAGACCCATGCTATACCTTCTGCCTAGAGAGCGCGCTCTTGATGCATGCGTTTTCCGCTCCCAACGATTATCCAAGTTGGACCTACAAGTTCTTTACAAAAGATTAACATCAATAAGTATATTGGTGGTATGACTTTAAGTCTTTTAGAGGGTGATATAACCCCCTCTCTGGCACGATGCTTGCATTCTGGCAGGACCAACGCCGCGTGAGGTCCAAATGTGGGACCTCGAGTGAGCTATGGCTTGGATGGCCTGTGGCTTGTTATGCGGCGCAAGGATGGCGGAGTCGTCCAAGGCCACGCAGCGTGGCCAGCTCGGTCGTGATTAGGCTAGGTGTTACGGAAAGACGCCTGCGGCTGGGTCAAACCCCCTCGTATGGATCTAAGATCACAGGATTCTGGTAGATGAGTAGTACAATCCGATTCGAGACAATTCGAGCGACGCTCCTAATTGTCACTATGTTCACATTCGCGTTGGCGGTAATACCGACCAACATCGCCTACGCACAGGACGAGGCAGCTGCGACAGAAGAAGCTGCCGCTGAAGAGGCACCTGCTGAGGAAGAGGCACCCGCTGAAGAAGCTGCCGAAGAGCCAGACCTAGGCGTCGGTTATGCTTTGGACAATGCTTTCTTGTTTCTTGCCGCGGTTTTGGTCTTCTTGATGCAGGCAGGTTTTGCCCTTGTCGAGACCGGCCTAAACGCCTCGAAGAACGCTGTTAACATCATGTTTAAGAACGTGATGGATATTAGTGTCGGGGTGCTCCTGTTCTTCATTGTTGGTTTCGGATTAATGTATCCGACAGCCTATACCGGAGCAGAAGCTAGTCCTTACTTTGGATTTGGTGGCTTTGGGCTTACCGATTACGAAGCTGCTGCGGACCGCACTTTCTCACCAGAATGTGACTGGCTTTTCCAAGCTGTCTTCGCTGCAACCGCCGCTACGATTGTTTCGGGTGCCGTGGCTGGTCGTATGAAGGTAGCTGGTTACTTGATTTACAGCGCTATTCTCACCGGTTTGGTTTATCCAATTAGTGGATACTGGAAATGGGGTGGCGGATTCCTGGCTGACTGGGGATTCCAGGATTTTGCTGGTTCGGCTGTTGTTCACGGCGTGGGTGGATTCGCTGGTTTGGCTGGTGCCATGGTGCTTGGCCCTCGGTTGGGTCGTTTTGTCGATGGCAAAAGCGTTCCGATGCCTGGTCACAACATTGCTTTGGCTAGTATCGGGGTCTTTATCCTTTGGTTCGGTTGGTATGGGTTTAACCCAGGAAGTCAACTTGCATTCCAAGGAACGGGTGACATCGACATGGCAATCCATTGTGCTGTTACCACGACTCTTGCGGCCGGTGCCGGTGGTTTCTGTGCTGCGATGATCAGCTGGTTAATGTTTGGAAAACCAGACTTAACTGTTGGTTTGAATGGTGTGCTCGGTGGCCTCGTTGGTATTACTGCCTGCTGTGATTGCATGAGCGATTATCAAGCTATGATCGTGGGAGCCGTTGCTGGGGCTTTAGTCATCGCTGGGATGCTGCTCTTAGAGAAATTCAAGATCGACGATCCTGTCGGAGCTTGGCCTGTTCACGGCTTATGTGGCATCTGGGGATGTATCGCAATTGGTATCTTCCCTAACGGTTACCTCGAAGCTGGAGACACCAACTTTGCTACCCAATTATCGAGTGCTTTGATCATCTGTGCTTGGGCTTTTGTGACCATGTATATCTTGTTCACGTTGCTTAAAGGCATGGGTCTGCTTCGGGTATCGCCTGAAGATGAGCAGACAGGTCTCGACCTGAGCGAACACGGCATCTCGGCTTACACGAGCTGAGGCGTCTAACTTCCCCCCCCGGCCATGGAAGCGTGGGGGCTAACCGAAAGGTTATTGCCCCCATGCTTTTCCTTCCGGCCATGAGTTGCGTTGTGATTTTTTCGATTACAGCTAACTCGATTATCTAAGAGAGTGTCCCTACAGGCTTGGACGAACTTCCGCCTGGTTTGTCCAAGCCTGGGATACTCTAGTTCAACCTCGTTGCAAGACAACCGTTGAAAGATAATCATAAAGTACAATAACCTGGCGGAAAGTTGTTATCCAAATTATCTAGGAACCGTGGCGTTCGTTGATTCGAACGCCACGGTTTTTTTGTTGGTGTATTCTGTTTTGATGTTCCTGAATGAAAACCACAAAAAACACGATGGAAAAAGGCGAATGAAGAATCAAGAATACGGCGAAGAATAGTAAGGAATTCAACCGCGGCGACACGACGATACCAATCGATCGGCTTAATTTTGTATTGTTCAGAGAAACAGCTTCACACTGTCGACTTGCCTAATGATTTTGTATTCAAGTCGTATCGTAGACCGATGCTGTAGAAACTTGCATTGATTTTGTTGAGAAAGATCAGCAGGATTTAGATGATTGAAAAGTTGCTTAGCAGAGATTGTTTGGCACGTTCTAGTTGGCCATTGTGTTTACTGTGCTGCTGTGGTTCTTTTTCTTCTTTCGTTATCCCAAAATTTACTTCGTGCTCTTAGCGTCTCAGTGGTTTGATTTATTTCCGACACTATCCCCAAGAAAAAACGTCTGCCCGAGCAAATTGCTTGAGCAGACGTTCGTGTCATCAATGCTTTTGTTAGCGTGTTTTACGAGTCGCTATAGAATGTAACCTTCTTCTTCGTGGTCGGTAACATCAAGACCAAGTTGTTCGGCCGTTTCGTCGTGACGTAATCCCATGACCGCTTTAACGAGCATTAGTAGGATGTAAGTTGCAACGATGCTAAAGACCCAGGTGACGGCCGTTGCACAGAGCTGGCCATTCATAACCGACTCACCATAGGTGCCGGCTTCGATCCAGCCAAGCTTTTCTCCTTCGGCAATATCCCAGCACGCACGCGTTGCGAAAACGCCGGTAAGAATCGCGCCGAGCGTACCACCAACGCCGTGGACTCCAAAGGCGTCCAGCGCGTCGTCGTAGCCGAATCGGCTTTTCATGCTACATGCAATTGCACAGACAATACCAGCGATGCCACCCATGATAAGGGCGGGCATAGGGCTTACAAAACCAGCTGCTGGTGTAATGCATACGAGGCCCGCAACAGCGCCCGAAGCTGCGCCCAATACACTCGGTTTACCACGGATTAACCACTCATAAAGGGCCCAACCCAAAACGCCCGCAGCGGCAGCAAAGTGCGTAGCGACCAGTGCGCTACTGGTGAGGTGATCGGAAGCAAGTTCGCTTCCTGCGTTGAAGCCGAACCAACCGAACCATAGCATCCCCGCGCCGATGGCAGTGTATGTCAGGTTATGTGGACGCATGTCCTCAGCACCGAAGCCCCGGCGTTTACCAAGGACGATTGCACAAACAAGGGCTGATATGCCTGAGCTAATGTGGACGACGGTTCCGCCGGCGAAGTCGAGTGCCCCCCCTGCCCAAGAATTCTCACCGCCGAAGGCAAGCAGGCCACCATCCCAAACCATGTGGCAAAGGGGACAGTAGACGAGCGTTCCCCAAAGC
>CAYGQU010000026.1:0-13276 GCA_964352045.1 uncultured Planctomycetaceae bacterium | reverse complement strand
CGTGTACGCCGTGCGTTAATTGTGCGTTTGGGGTCCATAACTAATTAGCTTCAAAAATGTTAGCTTCAAAAAAACAATTGTCTTGTCGCAAAATCTAAATCGGTTACCACCAACCGAACTACTTAGCTGTCTTGCCAGCTTTACGTCGAACTTGTTCACCTTCGTAGCGTATTCCTTTGCCTTTGTAAGGCTCGGGCTTCCGTACAGCACGAACTTCGGCAGCAAATTGCCCAACCTTCTGCTTGTCGGTTCCCTTGACCACTACGTGTGTTTGGTCAGGACAGGTTACGTCCAATTCCTTTGGAATCTTCTTGTGAATTTCATTGGCAAAACCAACGCGTAGCTGGAGCGTATCACCTTGAATTGCTCCCAGGTAGCCCACGCCGTGGATTTCGAGTCGCTTTTCGTAGCCTTCGGTAACGCCGACCATCATGTTTGCTATCAAAGCTCTGGTGAGTCCATGGAAAGCACGGTCGGCACGGTCTTCCTTAGCACGAGTGCAAACCACCTGCTTTGCTTCATCATCGACTTCAATCGAAATCTCGGGACGATGCTCGAACGAAAGCTTGCCTAGCTTTCCTTCCACCGATACGACACCACTAGCGACGTTAACTTTAACGCCTGAAGGTATCTCAATAGGTTTTTTGCCGATACGTGACATGGGTCTTTTGCCTTCAGCTTCCGGTCAGTCGCCCTAATTTTTTAAGGAGGAGCTTGTGCCGTGGGGCTTGATAGGTGATTTCTAAAATAAAAGTCGTTACAAATTCAATTGAACTACCAGAGCTCACAAAGTACTTCGCCACCCAAATTCTTCTGGCGAGCTTCTCGGTCACTTACAACACCACGGCTGGTGCTAATGATCGAAATGCCAAGTCCATTGAGAACGGGACGCAGATTCTTAGCGGGTGCATAAATACGGTGTCCAGGGGAACTGACACGTTTGATGTGTTGGATAACACGTTCGCCATTGGGTCCGTACTTAAGGTCAATGCACAATTGCTTAACGGGTGCATCACTCTCTTCTTCGTGCCAATCCCATATGTAGCCCTCACGCTTGAGAACCTCTGCGACACCACGCTTTACTTTGGAAACTGGCATCTGCACGATGGGGCGCTCAACCTTAACCGCATTACGGATTCGGGTTAGCATATCGGCGATCGGGTCGGTCATCATCGCGACGCGTACTCCTGGGCAACTTTCGTCAGACGAATAATACCTTCGTTGGATAACGTTGGTTGGTAGTCGTCAGTTGGTTGGGTTGGTTATTTCTGTAAATACGTTGGTTAAGCTTGTGACTTAACCAAAACAACATCAGTCATAGCAATTCGGTTATTGCAATTCATTCAAAGCGATTACGCTTACCAGCTTGCTTTGCGAACGCCAGGAATCATCCCTTTGTCAGCTAAGTTTCGGAAACAAATTCGGCAAATACCAAACTTGCGATAGACGGCACGAGGGCGTCCACACAACTTGCATCGGTTCTCGATGCGAGAACTAAACTTGGGCTTCCTAGCAGCCTTTGCGATCTTTGATTTGCTCGCCACAACGTTGCCTATAATAAACTTGTTAGTCGTTTTAGTTGAATCGGTAGTTCTACTTGTGATTAACGTGAGTTAATCAACGCTCTTTACTCAAACAATGGCTTTATCAATGTTTTTAACACGCACTGTCTTAACTACGCACGGCAATTAAGCCGCTACCTCAGCACGCTCGAAAGGAAAGCCAAACAATTCGAGCATCAAGCGAGCTTCTTCGTTTGTTGCCCCCTTGGTGCAGATCGCAATGTTCAAGCCTTGTGCTCTGAGATACTTGTCGGGGTTCAGCTCAGGAAACACCAATTGTTCACTCAAACCTAAACTGTAGTTTCCATTGCCATCAAAGGCGGTCTTCTTGGTACCGCGAAAGTCTCTCACACGAGGCAGAACGATTGTAATCAAGCGATCAAGAAATTCGTACATCCGTTCGCCGCGGATTGTTACCTTGGCTCCGATTGGCATGCCTTCGCGTAAACGGAAGGTTGCAATCGACTTGCGTGCTTTGCACACAGAAGCTTTCTGGCCCGAAATCTCGGCTAATGCCGAGGTTGCTTCTTCAATATGCTTTTTGTCGCTAATCGCGCTACCAACGCCCATGCTCAACACGATCTTTTCAAGGCGTGGTAAAGCTAACCGATTGGTACGGCCAAGCTTTTCTTGCAATGCTGGCAAGATCTCGGCTTCGTAGCGTTCTTTGAGTCGGGCTGTCATGGCTTTTACTAGTTGTCTTAAATGCCGCTTGGCGGTTGCTTAAGGTTCTGAGTTACTTGATTACTTGCTGGCGTATTGAGCTTTAGGAGGTGCAATTTCACCGGCCGATGCTCCACACTTACGGCAAAAACGTTCTTTGCTGCCATCTTTAAGATAGCGAGCACCTAGCCGAGATGATTTACTGCACGATTCACAATAGAACTGCACATTGGAAAGCTGGACTGGCATCTCTTTGCTAAGCCGACCACCTTGCGGGTACTTTTGGCTACGCTTTACATGCTTTAGGGCCTTGTTAACACCTTCAACGATTGCTTTGTTAGCTTCGCGATCAATTTTAATCACGCGGCTACGGGTGCCCTTGTCGGCTCCTGCAATCACTTCAACGGTGTCACCAGTTTTGATCAACATGATAGTCGCTATTTGGTCGTAAGTCGTGTCGGTTTATGCACCAGGATTTAGCTAAAATCCGTTAACTAAGCTGGCTCAAGTTACTTTTAATTCAATCGTCGGTCGCTGCAAAAATGCTGCTGAATAAATTCATGCAAAATGAATTTACTCATACAACTTCGCTTGCTAGGCTCACGATCTTCATGAAACGACGATCGCGTAATTCGCGAGCGACGGCTCCAAAGATCCGCGTGCCACGCGGGTTATTGTCTTTATCTATCAGCACGATCGCGTTGGAATCAAATCGAACGTAGCTGCCGTCCGGGCGTCGTGTAGGAGCTTTCGCTCGTACAATAACGCCTCGCACAACGGCTTTTTTCTTGACTTCACTGCCTGGGATGACACTCTTCACGCTACAGATAATCACGTCACCAAGGCCTGCAAATCGGCGGCGGCTGCCCCCGAGTACCTTGATACACATTACCTCTTTTGCGCCTGTGTTATCCGCGACATTCAATCGCGATTGCATCTGGATCATCGAAAGCTCTCGTTAGACCCCAGGGGCCGGCTGTCTCGTTTATCTTGTTAACCCCAAAGTGTCGCCATCTAGGACGATGCCTTGAGCTGTTTATTTATTTTCTGTTCTTCTTGACTTCTACTTCTTAACTTAAACTGCGTTAACTCTAGAACTGCGTTAACTCTAGCCGCGGTCACTGCCCGTACCTGCGGTAGCTGCACCCTCCGAGTCTCCCCCGACCTGCGAATCAGCTTCTTGCTGCGCTTTCAAAGCTGCCCGCATAGCGGCAAGATCGACCACCTGGCTTTTTGCAACCACCCTGAGCAAATCCCAACGTTTGGTCTTTGACTTCGGAGGGCATTCGATGATTTCGACGGTGTCCCCTTCTTTGGACTCGTTGTTCTCATCGTGTACATGACAAACCGTACGACTTTGAATGAACTTCCCATACTTAGGGTGCTTAACCAACCGAGCAATTTCTACTCGACGGCTTTTGTCCATCTTGTCGCTGGTTACTACGCCGGTGACTTGTTTCTTTGGCATCTTGTTTTGGCGTCTTTAATGTGACTAATTTTTGGTGCGGCTTGATCGTCTTTGAGATCGAGCTGCAACTGAATCGTTTAAGGGCTTGTCGCTATTAAAATTACTTTGCGGCAGCAGGTTCTGCAGAAGCAGCAACCACAGCACGCTCGGTTTGAATCGTCTTTACCCGTGCAATCAAACGTCGGTTACGACGAATTTCGCTAGGGCTATCTAACTTTTCCGTTTGCGATTGAACGCGTAGGCGGAACAAGCTATCGGCAGCATCTTTGATCGTCAGATCAAGTTGCTCATCGCTCATTTCACGTAGTTCTTTGGCTGTGCTCATCGCTCTTGGTAGGTAGCTAGGTTGGTATCTTGTTTAGTTAAAAATCAAACGTTTTCACGCTTAACAAGCCTGACTCGAACAGGCATCTTATGAGCAAGACGAGCAAAACAGATTTTTGCCGCTTGCTCGGTAATGCCACTCACCTCGTAGAGGATTGTTCCAGGCTTCACCACAGCTGCCCAATAATCGGGCTCACCCTTACCCTTACCCATTCGAGTTTCGAGTGGGATCGAAGTAATTGACTTTTGTGGAAAAATCCTGATGTATAATCGGCCTTCGCCACGAACGTATTGCTGTGCTGCAATACGACCCGCCTCGATGGTTTGTGAGCTGATCCAGCCCCCTTCGACTGATTGCAAGCCGAATTCGCCGAAGATCACCTTGTTGCCACGAGTTGCGTTACCTTTTATACGCCCTCTTTGGCTTTTTCGATGCTTGACTCTCTTGGGCATCAGCGCCATTGTCTTGATCCTCGTATTCGCCTTGGTTAATCCACACCTGAATGCCGATGTGGCCTTGTGCTGTTTTTGCTTCAACAAACCCGTAGTCGATTTTCGCTCGCAAGGTGCTTAACGGAATCGAACCAGCGATTTGCTTTTCACGTCGTGCCATTTCGGCACCCCCTAGACGGCCTGCCAATTGGATCTTAATCCCTTTGGCACCCGCCTCCATGGTTTGCTCCAGAGCCCGCTTCATCGTGCGGCGAAAAGCGGCTCGTTTGATGAGTTGCTCACCAATCTCTTCGGCCACGAGATGCGCTTGCAACTCGGGTCGGCTTATTTCTTCAATCTTGATATTAATGCGCCGGCCAACCAGAGCTTGCAACTCGTCTTGCAACTGCTCGACCTGCGTCCCCTTACGACCGATAATCACACCTGGCCTTGCCGCGTGCATCACCACGCGAACTTCATCTCGAGTCCGCTCGATCTCGACTGTCGGGATCCCTGCGAACTTGTATTTCTTCGTAATGTAGTCACGAATCTTCTTGTCTTCGAGAAGAAGATCTGCGAACTCTTTTTTTGAAGCGTACCAACGGCTCTTCCAGTCCAGCATGATGCCTGTACGAAAACCGATTGGATTAACTTTTTGACCCATAACAAAGCTTCGAGCTTAGGTGTTATCTTGGTTTGGAATCGGCAAAGCCGACTTTACATTAACTTGTGTCTTAAACGGTCTCTTGTTCTAGTCTCTAACAATCTAGCTAGTCTCTTAATATCAAGCAGGTCGCTAATCTTCACCACCAATCGAACCATTCTCTACTCAACGGCGACCGTTATGTGAGCAAAACGCTTTTTGATCACATGGGCCGTACCGCGTGAACGGGGACGAATTCGCTTGAACATCGGGCCACCATCCACCTTGACCTCAATCACTTTGAGACCCGATCGGTTAGGTGCTCCTCGATCTTCTGCGTTAGCAAACGCGCTTTGGATTACCTTTTCGAGCATCCGAGCACCACGATGGGGCTGGAAGCGAAGTATCGCTAAGGCGTCGTCGACTTGCTTTCCACGCACCAAGTCAGCCAAAGGACGTACTTTGGTCGCGCTGATGCGGGCGTGCTTATGGGTTGCTCGGTATGCCATCGTTATTTTGGGATTCGTTGCTCGAATTCACCTACCTAAAAAGGCCTGTAAATCCAAAGGTCGGATCTTAGGATTGTCTCTTAGCCAATGTCGCTTGTGCAAGAAATACTCTTTTAATACTACTTCTTGCCCTTACCACCATGTCCGCGGAAACTTCGGGTTGGTGAAAATTCTCCCAACTTGTGGCCAACCATATCTTCGGTAACTGTCACCTTGAGGTGCTGGCGTCCGTTATGAACCATAAACGTATGGCCAACGAATTCAGGAACAATCGTGCAAGCACGCGCCCAGGTCGTAATTGGCTCTTTGGAATTTGCGTCGTTTTGCTTCTCTACTTTGACGTAGAGCTTTGGATCGACGTAAGGTCCTTTTTTAAGTGAACGGCTCATAGTTTAGCGGTTAGCTATTGGGTTAGTTGGTCAAATGACCAAATGACTTGTTTTATTTTTTATCTTACTTGTCTTGTATCACTTTTAGCCTGGGTGACCACCGATTGGTCACAAAGGTTATTTCTTAATCAACTTCTGAACCCCATAACGCTTCGATTTACGTCGTCGCACAATGGCTGAGTTCGATGGCTTGCGGGGCTGACGTGTCATGCCCCCCTTAGCACTTTGGCCTTGCGGGCTAACAGGGTGACGACCACCCTTTGTACGCCCTTCACCACCACCGTGCGGGTGATCAATTGGGTTCATTGCTGTACCACGAACATGAGGACGACGCCCCAACCATCGCTTACGCCCAGCCTTACCGAGCACGACCGCATTGTGGTCTCCGTTGCTCGTTGAACCAATCACAGCACGGCACGCCGAGGGTATACGACGAATTTCACCACTTGGCAATGAAATTTGGGCCCACCCTGCCTCGCGTGCCATCAACGTGGCACTGGTACCGGCACTACGGCAAAGAACCGCACCGCCACCAGCTCGTAATTCAACATTATGAACGACTGTCGCGAGCGGAATCTTTGAAAGTGGCAAGCAATTACCTACCTTCGGATCAACATTTTCGCCACTCTGCACCTTATCACCCTGCTTCAGGCCAGCAGGAGATACGATATAACGCTTTTCACCATCTTCGTACTTGAGCAAGGCAATACGGGCCGATCGGTTAGGATCGTATTGAATTGAATCGACAATCGCTACCATGCCATCCTTGTTTCGACGAAAGTCGATCAGGCGGTAACGACGCTTGTGACCGCCACCACGGTGACGGCATGTAATCTTACCCTGATTATTGCGGCCACCCGTCTTCTTAAGCGGACGCAGCAAGCTCTTCTCCGGCTTGGCTCCAGGCGTTAGCTCAGCGAAATCGCTCACCGAAGCGTTGCGGCGTCCAGGGCTTGTCGGTTTGTATTTTCTGATACCCATGATATTTAGCTGTCAGCTTAAGCAGTTGGCTGTCTAATATGTCTCTTAAATTCCTAAGCTCCAAGCAACTCCTCTTCTGAATACCTCCAGAAGAATTCGTGCCTAGAAGAAGTCGATGCGATGCTCTTCGTGTAGCGTTACAATCGCCTTCTTCCAATCTGCCGTTCGACCCATCTTCGATCGCGTGCGACGAAGCTTTCCCTTACGGTTTTGCGTTGAAACCTTCACTACCTTTACCTCGAATAGTTTCTCGACAGCGTCACGAATAACTTCCTTCGTGGCAAGCCGATTTACTTCAAAAGTGTAGGCATTTTGGCGAGTCGAACGATGCACGCCCTTCTCAGTTACAAGCGGACGGAGCAACACTTGATGTGGCTCTAACGTAATACTTGTGGTTTGTGGAATGTGTCTTGGCATGGTTACTCAACCCTTTTCGATCAGGAATCAAAACGAATGAATTCCGTCAATTAGGAGGCTACCTCCGCTACGGCTTTACTAGCTTTAGCTGCCGACTTCTTGGCTGCCGAATCCTTAAGTGCCTCGAGCGCTGACTTCGTAACTAACAGCTTACGATTCGCCAACAAACTCAATGCATTTAGCTCCGCAGCGGGCGAAACCGATACCCGCTGAATATTGCGAGCACTCTTGTAGACGTTGACATCCAATCCATTAGTCGCAACAAGTAGCGAATCTTGCGAAACGCCCAAGTTCTTCAAGATGGTTGCCATCTCACTTGTCTTAGGTGCTTCAAACGAGAAGTCATCAATCACGACCAACTCATCGTCGCGAACCTTTGAAGCCAGTGCCATACGGGTAGCAAGACGCAACGCCTTACGTGGCATCGAGTAAGAGTAATCACGTGGGCGAATCGCATGTATGTGACCACCACCGCGGCGGATACCACTTGCTTTCGAGCCAGCACGAGCGTTACCCGTCCCTTTTTGGCGGTACATCTTCTTTGTTGTCGCAGCTACCTCAGCCCGTGTCTTGGTTTTGTGCGAACCCTGACGCTGATTGGCCTGATACATGACTACCGCGTCATGCAGGAGCTGTTTATTGATCGAGTCAGCAAAGTCACCAGGCTCGACATCACAGGTGCCGACCTTATTGCCTTTGCGATCGTGGATTGTCAACTTTGGCATGATTTATCTTGTTGGCTTGAAGCCTAAAATACCGCTTGAAAATTTGTATTAACTAACGCCTACCGCTTATCCAAGCTCAGCGGGGACCCCGTTAAGCAGCCCTTCGTAAGCAGACCCCCTACCCTAGCTGAGCCTGCCGCTTCGCCTCGACTTTACTTAAGCATGTTGGTTCCACTGACGACAACGTAGCCACCATTAGGACCAGGCACTGCGCCTCGAATAAGAATAAGGTTATTCTCAGCATCGACACGCACCACCTTTTGGTTACGCACCGTGATTTGCTTCGCACCATACTGCCCTGACATCCGAATCCCCTTAAAAAGACGACTTGGATAAGCACTACAGCCTGTCCCGCCCGCATGACGGTGACACTTTTTAACACCGTGCGACGCTCGCTGGCCGGCAAAATTATGACGCTTCATAACACCCGAGAAACCACGACCCTTGCTTGTCGCGATCACATCAACGCGAGCCACTTCGGCAAGATTCTCTACTGTAATGGTCGAACCGACTTCGACATCCTTGGCGAACTCAGATGCTGGGCCGCGGAACTCACGAACAAATCGCTGTGGTTCGCAACCCGCTTTAGCCGACAGCTCTACGCCCGAGGCGGCACGCTGCTTTGATCGCTTGCTTTCAAGCTTGGCCACATGGCCTCGCTCGCTCCGAATCGCCAGTCGGCGAGGCTTATCGAGATAACCGACCTGAACAGCTTCGTAGCCGTCTCGATCGACCGTCTTAACCTGCAAGACACGACATGGACCAGCCTGAACCACCGTTACAGGGACCACTTCTCCCGATTCGTCGTAGACCTGGGTCATGCCTACTTTGCGACCCAAAATTCCTGAAGCCATATCATCACTTATCAATCGGGGGCAACCTATTGGAACCCACCTCACAAGAGAGGGGTTCTTTGGTCGCCGTATGGTATATCCGGTGTTTCACTTGCCAGGAGACACGCGACTCAGAAGCCACGGCTTACCTGACGAGTATCCAGTCATAATGCTCGTCGGAGCCCTTATTAACTTATTTATTCAACTCTATGCGCTAGTCAGCTCTATGCCAGTAGCTCTACAAGCTAGCCAGCCATGCTAACCAGCCTGCACCTACTAGCCTGCGGTTGCCTTGATCTTGATATCAACACCCGCTGGCAAACTCAGCTTGTTCAAAGCTTCAATTGTCTTGGCGGTTGCTTCAACAATATCGATCAAACGCTTGTGCGTACGTACTTCAAACTGCTGACGTGACTTCTTATTAACGTGCGGGCCACGCAGAACCGTGTACCGCTCAATACGCGTTGGGAGTGGAATCGGGCCATGCACGACCGAATTAGTCCGCTTGGCTGTGTCAACAATGTCAGCAGCACTCTGATCCAAGACCGAGTGGTCGTAAGCTTCCATTCGGATGCGAATTACCTCAGCTGCCACGTTAACCCCGCTCACTTGTCAAATACAGTAATTGTCTCGCAGTAAGAGAGGCCCTCACGCCGGGATGCAGCTAAGCACCTCACGCAGAAGATAAACTCACTTACTTCGCTCCACGACATGAGTGGAGAATCGCTAAAGGTACGGACTCGCCCTCAAACTGTCAACGGGCCGGACCAAGTTTCCTCAAAATTACCAAGACTTATCCGTAAAGTTGGGCAATTAGGCAGATTAGATCACGCATTCGGCTGAATCCCAACCAAAATCAAACCTTCACTTGCGATTAGGTAGACGAATCCCATCGGCAGCTGCCCGGCATGAGGATGAGCCGATTCTACAAAGGCAGCAGCTATTACCAGCCACTCGCTTACTAACCCCCCAGTTTTTTTGAAATAAAAGTGCTGAGGAGGGTGGAGCCTCTCCTAACTAACCTGAAAACGAAGCCCCAGAAGAAAGTGTACATAAAATCACCTGATTTATTGGGGGGCAAGCGGGCACCTCGAATGTGCGATTATTTCAGTTACGCTAGCCCCGCCATCCTGGGGATGCTGGGGCAAATTTCATCCGTAAGACTTGCTATCGTGCGTTTGGATGGTCGTAATTCAAGGATGCCATCAAACGAAATGAATAGAAGGCGATGAGCATTCAGGGGTTGCGTGTAGCCGCAACACGAGAGATCAGTTGATTTGCCATAGCCGCGATGCGCTGGGCGTTGACTGTACCGCGCCCGAATTCAAGGAGGGTTCCCTCCAAAATGTCTTCGATCGCGTTCTGGCCGAGAAAGTAGTCATCGAGGAACTGCATCTGCCAATCGCTGAAGTTGCGCATCGGTTGGTGGCCGAGGCGGGCCGTAGTGAGGACTTCGTGTCTCGTGTCATTGCGGATCGTCTCGAACAGCGAGTTGATAGTTGACTCCTCACCCTCAAGGTACTGTAGAAAAATACCATCTCGCAGACAAAGGAATCCGGTAACACCACACTCGGCATTTTTCTGTTGAGCGCGATCAACCATTTCCTGCACGTCGTCGCGGGTCAGCAATTTGTCGGCACGACTAACATAGGCGAGTTTGTACATAACGAGCCTCCTTTATTAGAACCCTCTGAAGTGAAGAGGTAGCAATGAAGACTTAGAAGAGAATTGATAACAGAAGGTCCCTAAATCCACTTTGATGATAGGCCTATGCTCTTGTCAAGAAAATAATCGTAAGAGGATGATTCGATAAAGCTAGAAAAGCCTCGTAACTTCCTCGGCATCGTCTTCGGCATCATCGCCTTTTACCCTAGATTTCCTGTGCCATCGCAGCTTTTACCCATCCTACTTTTATGCCGATACATGGCATGTTGTTGGCTTTTAAATTACTTCTAAGATTGAGTTGTCTTCTTACGATATGCACACCAACACATGTTTGGGTTGAGTTTTTGTGTTACCTATTCACTTACTCAGAAAAAGCTGGAGCTACTTATCGCTTGTTTAGGCTAAATTGTGTTGTACAGTGGCAAGGTACGATTGTTGGTTGACGCCATGCCTATCTCCCTTGTTATCAATATAACTTATTCTTGTCTCTTCTCAATCTTGCACTTTTCGAGTTCTCAATTCCTCACGTTTGAGGTTGTTTGAACCTGACGGGTAAACAAAACAGCCAGCTAGGCTTAAGAGGAATTCAATCATGAAGTCGATAATCCCTACCTCGTCGGTATCAATCGCTGGGCTCTCGATAAGTCGAATGCTATTCTTGCTCGCACTCACGGCATGGACTCCAACGGCATCGGCACAAGAAGTGATGCAATCAAAAGAGCTGCTATCGGGGTTGCGACTAGAGCATCCGAGATTGCTGGCAACGACTGAACACTTCGCTCAGTTATGTGAACTTCGGACAGATAATCCCAAGTTAGATGCCTATCTAAACGATATACAAGTCGAAGCCGAGAAGCTTTTAATGACTAAACCTGTCGAACGCAAAATGACAGGTAGACGACTACTATCGGTATCACGGAAAGCTCTGACTCGTATTACTACCTTGGCGATGGCCTACCAACTTACTTCTGATTTGAGGTTTGTCGAACGGGCTGAGGTTGAGCTTCTGGCTGTTTCTGCATTCTCCGATTGGAATCCAGCTCACTTTCTGGACGTTAGCGAGATGGCCGCTGGAGTTGCCATTGGCTATGACTGGTTGTTTGAAGAGCTCTCTCTTTCTTCCAAAGAAACGATCCGCAAAGCGTTGATAGATAAGGCTCTATTACCATCAAAGGGGAGGCATTGGTGGAAACAAGGTGAAAACAATTGGAATTCCGTTTGTTATGGTGGGCTTACCCTGGCCGCTCTCGCCATAGCTGAAGATGAGCAAGAATTAGCAGAGGAAGTTCTAAAGGATGTTCTCCGTAACAACCCGACAGCAATGTCGGCTTACGAGCCAAGTGGTGTTTATCCTGAAGGGCCATCATACTGGAATTACGGAACAACTTATCAATGCATGCTAATAGCAGCCCTTCAATCAGCTTTGGGTGATGATTTTGGACTACTCGATCACAAGGGCTTTTTAGCAAGTGGTGAGTTCTTGGTTCACACCATGGCTCCCAGTGGATTGGTATTTAATTTTTCTGACGGTCGAGCGAATCCTGGTCTACCTTGTGCACTTTATTGGATCTCTAACCAAGCAAACCATCTTGAATGGGACGAAACCTATCATGCCATTTACGATGACTCTGACAACGCAAAAAATAATTATTTGATTCCCGTTGTGGCTGCTTTATGGAACAACTTTTCAATATTACCTCATGCCATTGATCAAGAACTACCTCGAAGTTGGCTGGGAGGGAACAAGCAGCCGATCGCCATCTTCCGAAGTGACTGGAAAGATCCCTGCGCCATGTATTTAGCCGTGAAAGGTGGCAAAGGTACCACGAACCATGCACACCTTGATGCAGGCTCTTTTGTTTACGAAGTAAATGGAATTCGTTGGGCGCACGATTTAATGAGCATGGGTTACCATTATTATGAGTCGCTTGGTCTGCGGTTATTTGATCCCAAGTGTGATCGCTGGAAAGTGTTTCACAATGTTAATAAGGCTCATAACACGCTGACGGTTGATGGAAAAAATTTCATAGCCACTGGGCATGCAAAAATCACTAACTTCAAACCACTGGATGACTCGCCTGGAGAGGCAGAAATCGACCTATCAGAAGTTATCGATGGGGTCACATCGGCAAAAAGACGATTCACATTCGATGCCAATCGTGGTCAGGTAACGGTACAAGACAGTCTGCATGGCCTTGAGCCAAACGTCTCGGTCCTTTGGACCTTCGTCACCTACGCAAAGGTTTCCATAGACAAGAAGAATTCCACAGCAAGACTCCAGCAAGACGAAGAAATCTTACTGCTAGAATCAGGGGGTAGTTCAAAAGGAGAGTGGACAGTCGCTCCTTGGGCGCCACCCAAGGAATATTATGGGGAAGAACTTCCAGGCGTATCAATTCTTCATTGGGAAACAGCTGCTTCCGACACGGGCGACGTAGAAATCTCGATCCAGTTCCTACCTGCTGTCCGTTAATCGACTAGCGTTAGACTTAGTTCTCACCCGTAGGTAAGAAGTATCCTCGATCGCTAGCGACGAGCCCAAGAAAGAATACCAAGCGACGCCCCAAGGCTTGATGCTGCATCCTGCCTCGCATTGCTAATATTAGGTTTCGCAGCATTGTGCTCCGGTAGGGGACTGATTCTTATCTTACTCGCCTACGAATGT